>JBIKPL010000016.1:0-18553 GCA_044357485.1 Cytophagales bacterium | reverse complement strand
TTACCATGCATTGCCTTTTTGAATCAAATTAAAGATTTCAGCACTCGTTTGGCTATGTCAAATATTAGTTATCATTTTGGCTTACAGCTATTTAGTAGACTATAAACCCTTTTCATAACCGTCGCTTGGTAGAGGTACTGCGAAAAATATCAAAAACATTTTTTTGCCAAATTCAAGCCACTCATTCTCAATTTTTAAAATTCAATCCATTTAATATTAGGAATACAAAAAAAAAACTCTATTTTTGTATCACTTATCAAGAAAGACCGAGGGATGGGCCCTATGACGTCTTAGCAACCTAGTCCTGACTTGGTGCTAACTCCCATGACGATTTCGTCAGAAGATAAAGAAGAAACATTTTTATGACTACAAGTCAAGCCCTTTCTTTCTGAAATAAGTATAACCAACGGAAATGTCAAAAGACATTCATCCAAGCATTACACTTATATTCAATTCAAACACATGAATATTTACGATTTACTAAAACAACGCATACTAATTCTTGATGGTGCCATGGGTACCATGATTCAAAAATATATCCTGGAAGAAGCAGATTTTAGAGGTGAGCGATTTAAAGATCACCACAAAGATGTGAAAGGAAATAATGACTTACTTTCCCTTACTCGTCCTGATATCATTGAAGCCATTCACAAAGAATATTTGGAAGCAGGTTCTGATATTGTCGAAACCAATACTTTTAGTTGTACGACCATTGCCATGGCCGATTATGACATGGAGCATTTGGCATACGAATTGAATTTCGAAGCGGCTAGAATTGCGAAAAAAGCTTGTGCAGAATATACCGCCAAAGATCCAAGTCGCCCAAGATTTGTTGCTGGTGCCGTTGGCCCAACCAACAGAACGTGCTCTATTTCACCAGATGTAAACAATCCTGGTTACAGGGCTATTACTTTTGATGAATTGGTAGTGGCTTATACAGAGCAGGTTAAAGGTTTGGTAGATGGCGGTGCTGATTTAATTTTGATTGAAACGGTTTTTGATACTTTAAACTGTAAAGCAGCTTTATATGCAACCGATTTGTATTTCGATACCCATGGTGTTCGATTACCTATTATGGTATCTGGAACCATTACCGATGCCAGTGGTAGAACTTTAACCGGTCAAACTACAGAAGCATTTTACAATTCAGTTTCTCATATTCCATTGTTAAGTGTTGGCTTAAACTGTGCCTTGGGTGCAAGAGCCATGAAACCTTATTTGGAAGAATTGTCCCGCAATGCCTCTTGTTTTGTTTCTGTATACCCAAATGCCGGATTGCCAAATGAGTTTGGTCAATACGATGAAACGCCAGCCATCATGGCGCCTCAGGTAGAAGAATTTTTACAAGAAGGTTTGGTCAATATTTTGGGTGGCTGTTGCGGAACAACGCCTCCGCACATCAAGGCCATGGCCGAAGTGGCGGCCAAATACAAACCAAGAGTTATTCCTGAAATTGCTCCTTTATTAAAATTAAGTGGCTTAGAACCATTGACTTTAACCAAAGAACTTGGCTTTGTGAATGTGGGCGAAAGAACCAATGTTACCGGTTCGGCTAAATTCTTGAAATTAATCAAAGAAGATAAATTAGACGAAGCATTGACTGTTGCCTTAGACCAGGTAAACGGTGGCGCTTCTGTGATAGACATTAACATGGATGAAGGAATGTTGGATGGTGAAAAAGCCATGGTTAACTTCCTGAATTTGATGGCTTCAGAGCCCGATATTTCAAGGGTTCCCTTCATGATTGATTCATCCAAATGGCATATCATCGAAGCAGGCTTGAAATGTGTGCAAGGAAAATCAATTGTAAATTCTATCAGTTTAAAGGGTGGAGAAAAAGAATTTATTGAACAAGCCAAGAAAATAAGAAGATACGGCGCCGCGGTAATTGTAATGGCATTTGACGAAGATGGTCAGGCAGACAATACTGCCCGTAGAATAGAAATTGCCAAAAGATCGTATGACGTCTTGGTAAATAAAGCCAATTTTCCTCCACAGGATATTATTTTCGATTTAAATATTTTCCCTGTTGGAACTGGTATTGAAGAACACAGAGACAATGCCTTGTCGTTTTTTGAAGCCACCAAATGGGTGAGAGAAAACCTGCCTCATGTGCACGTAAGTGGAGGGGTAAGCAATGTTTCTTTTTCTTTTAGGGGGAACAACAAAGTGCGTGAAGCCATGCATTCGGCCTTCTTATACCATGGTGTAAAAGCCGGAATGGATATGGGAATTGTGAATCCTGCCATGCTTGAAGTGTATGATAGTATTCCTGCTGATTTTCTGGAGCTTATAGAAGATGTTTTGTTAAACCGACGCGAAGATTCGACGGAACGATTGTTGGAATTTGCGGAATCATTAAAAGGTCAAACGACTGAATCCATAGCTGTTGCCCAAGAGTGGCGCAATGGAACGGTGGAAGAACGATTAGCCCATGCTTTGGTAAAAGGTATTGTGGAATTTATTGATGAAGATACGGAAGAAGCCCGTCAAAAATATCCATTGCCTTTGCATGTCATCGAAGGTCCTTTGATGGCTGGGATGAATATTGTGGGAGATTTGTTTGGCTCCGGAAAAATGTTTTTACCACAGGTGGTGAAATCTGCCCGAGTAATGAAAAAAGCGGTAGCGTATTTGATGCCTTACTTGGAAGAAGAAAAACTCAAGAACGGTGATACCGCTAAAAATGCCGGAAAGATTTTGATGGCGACCGTAAAAGGTGATGTGCATGATATTGGAAAAAACATTGTAGGTGTAGTATTGGCCTGTAATAATTTCGAAATCATTGACATAGGAGTGATGGTTTCTTGTGAGAAAATTCTAGCAGCTGCCAAAGAACATAACGTTGACATTATCGGCTTAAGCGGTTTAATTACACCTTCTTTGGATGAAATGGTGTACGTGGCCAAAGAAATGGAGAAACAAGGATTCAAAATTCCTTTGTTGATCGGTGGTGCTACTACGTCTAGAATTCATACCGCAGTAAAAGTAAATCCATGTTACAGTGGCGCTGTGGTGCATGTATTGGATGCGTCGAAATCGGTGCCAGTAGCCAGTAGGTTATTGAGTCCTGAATACCAGGAAGAATTTCACACCAATATCAAAGCTGAATACGAAAAGTTAAGCATTGACCACGCCAACAGACAACGAGATAAAAACTATACGCCAATAGCGGAAGCAAGGGTGAATAAATTTAACATTGACTGGGAATCGACCAAAGTGACCAAACCTACATTCTTAGGTACCAAAACATTTGCCAATTACTCATTGGCTGAAATCGCCAAATACATTGACTGGACGCCATTTTTCCAAACATGGGAATTGCATGGCAAATATCCAAGAATTTTAAGCGATGAAGTGGTAGGAGAGTCTGCCACAAAATTGTTTGCTGATGTACAAAAAGTATTAAAAGAAGTGATTGCCAATAAAGCATTGACCGCAAAAGCCATCATTGGTTTTTGGCCGGCCAATAGGGTAAATGAAGATGACGTAGCCTTGTTTGATTTTGCAAAAGTGGAAGGAGCACATTCTTCTTCCTGTTCTACATTGGCACACGACCATGCGCATTATACCGAAAATAGAAACAAACAAATTGCGACATTCTGTAACCTAAGACAACAAGGGCAAAAAGGCTCAGGCTTAGCCAATATTTCTTTATCCGATTTTGTTGCTCCGGCAGCAACGGGTGTCAGGGATTATATGGGAGGATTTACTGTTAGTATTTTTGGGGCTGAAGAATTAGCGAAAACCTATGAAGCCGACCATGATGACTATAACAGTATTATGATCAAAGCATTGGCTGATCGATTTGCGGAAGCATTTACTGAATTGATGCATGAAAAAGTGCGTAAAGAATATTGGGGATATGTGACAGAAGAACAGTTGTCTAACGATGAATTGATCGGTGAAAAATACCAAGGCATTCGTCCTGCACCAGGCTACCCAGCTTGCCCTGACCATACCGAAAAAACAACCCTATTTGCCATGTTGAATACCGAAAAAGAAATTGGTACCATTTTAACTGATAGCTTGGCCATGTATCCAGCCTCTTCTGTAAGTGGCATGTATTATTCGCATCCACAATCAAAGTATTTTGGTTTGGGTAAAATAGGCAAAGACCAAGTAGAGGATTACGCCACCAGAAAAAATATGAGCGTTGAGCAAGTAGAACGTTGGTTAGCGCCAAATTTGAATTATGATAATTAAGAATTGTTGAAAACTTTGCTTGATTAATAAAGTGTTACTACATTTATAATAAAATGCTATCATGACAGATATTCAATTATATACCAAACTATCAAGCTTACCTTTCAACCTAAAAATGGAGGTAGTAGATTTTATAGATTTCGTAAAGCATAAATCACAAATTCAAACAGTGAAAAACAATAAAAGAATTGCAGGAAAAGCAAAAGGATTAATTTCACTTAAAGATAATTTTGATGCGCCAATGGATATTTTTAATGAATACCAATAATGGATTATTTAATTGATACGCATGCTGTAATTTGGTTTATCACCGATAATAAATCTTTGCCCTCAAAGATAAAGAAGTTAATTGAAGATATAGAGAATAACTGCTTTGTAAGTATTGCTACATTTTGGGAAATAGCTATAAAGAAATTTTTAGGGAGATTAGATTTAGGAGCTGAATTAGAAGTGATTTTTAAACTTATTGAACAATCAGGGTTTGAAATATTGCCAATCACCATTAATCATATATTGGAGAATTCTAGTTTGGAACACCATCATCATGACCCATTTGATAGATTAATGATTGCGCAAGCAAAATGTGAAAACTTAAAAATTGTTACTAAAGATCAATTTTTCGGAAGTTATAATGTGCCTTTGGTTTGGAAAAAATAAATATGAAAAAGATATTTTTACCGTACTTATTGTTATTCAATATTTGTTTTTCATTTTCACAAGAAATAAAAAACACTTTTTATTCTCCACCTAACGGTATAAAACTAAATGATACTTTATTTATTGATCAAACAGCTAATGATTTTTATCAATTAGGTTTAAAACAATTAGATTCGATTGAAATTACAGGAGATGCAAATAAATATACAGAAAAAGCTTTAGAATATTTTAATAAATCAATAAAAGTAGATTCAAACTTTGCTAAAGTTTATTATGAATTGGGTTGTAATGAATACCGAGTAGGGAATTATGCGAAAGCATTTTTCTTTATAAATAAATCTTTACACAAAGATTCAACATTATTGGAATCTTATTATTGTAAAGCTGCGATGAATTTAGAAATTGGTGAAGTAGAAAATGCAGACAAAATTTTATTAGCTATAATAAAAAAAGACTCATGTATTTCAGAAATAGCATCATTAATAATTTAACTATTTGAAAATAACTATAACAAAAAGTTAAACTATTTGAAAATAAAAATTAAATTTGTGTTATAAAAATATAGCAATGTATTTAAGACACATATTTGAAACGCTACAACAACATTTAGATCATAAGCTAATAACTGTTGTAACAGGCTTGAGAAGAATTGGTAAATCTTATGCTTTAAAGCATTTATTATCCAAAATATCAAGTGATAATAAAATATACCTTGATTTAGAAAAGGCAGAAAACAGGTATATATTTAATCAGCCACATTATAAAGATGTGGTAATATCGTTAGAAATTGAAGGTGTTGACTTTTCTAGAAAAGCCTATATCGCCTTAGATGAGTTACAATTAGTACCTAATATTACCAGTGTCATAAAATACTTATATGACACTTATGATATTAAATTCTTGATTACAGGATCGAGTTCATTTTACCTTAAAAATCATTTTAACGAAAGCTTAGCTGGGCGTAAAACTATTTTTGAGATGAAACCACTCAGCTTTCAAGAATTTTTATGGTTTAAAGAGGTAAACTTTGACTTGTCAAAATATGCCTTTAGTGACATTAATATAAGCTTGTATCAAAAGTTAAATGTTTATTACAGAGAATATTTAACCTACGGAGGGTTTCCGGAAGTGGTATTAAATGCTAAAACAGAAAAAGATAAAATAAGTTATCTCAAAGAAATAGTAAATGCCTATTTACAAATGGATTTGTTAATTGCAGCTGACATTACAAAAACAGATGAAATATATTCATTAATTCGATTGCTAAGTAAGAGGATTGGAAGCAAAACAGATTTGAGTAAATTATCGTCAGTTACTGGCATTACAAGGTATAAATTAAAAGAATACATTACCTTTTTGGAATATACATATTTCATAGTGCAAGTGCCTGCTTATGTGCAAAATACAGATAGAGAAATTTCATTATTGAAAAAACTTTATTTTGCAGACAATGGCTTAATGACGGTGTTTGGAATCAATGATACAGGGGCTTTACTTGAAAACAGTGTTGCAAACCAGTTGCTATTTAATGGAGAAGTGAAATATTACGCTAAAAAATCGGGACAAGAAATTGACTTTATTTTAAATGAGCAAATAGCGATAGAAGTGAAAGAAACCGCCGCTATTCAAGACTTAAAAAAACTTGAAAGCAGAGCAAAATCTATCGGTATTAATAATACTAAATTGATAGCCTTAAATTTCAATAAGCATGCTGATGTAAAATATACATGGGCAGGAAATGTGTAAATTGCTCAATTCCTTCGGCATAATTATAACCCAATAAATGTCATCATTAAAAATTAAAAATTAGTATAACCGTGTCAGCACCGATTTCAGAAATAACTGTATTACAAGACATTTCTACTTTGATAGCACAAAGTAGAAGTAAAGTTGCGTTTACCGTAAATGCTGAAATAACTTTGTTGTATTGGCAGGTTGGCAAAAGAATTAACGAGGAAATACTTCATCATCAAAAAGCGGATTACGGAAAAAGGATTATCCTTACACTTTCTCAAAAGCTCACACAGTTATATGGCAAAGGTTGGAGTAAAAGACATTTGCTGTATTGTGTGAAATTTGCAAGTATATTTTCTGATGAAGCAATTGTGCACACACTGTGTGCACAATTGACATGGAGTCATATAAAGTTAATCGTTGGCATTGAAAATGAAGTTAAAAGAGATTTTTTTGTTGAGTTTACAAAATTAGAACGTTGGTCGGTAAGGATGCTCGAAGATAAAATTGATTCTATGCTATTTGAAAGAACAGCCATTTCAAAAAAGCCCGATGAATTAATCAAAACAGAATTATCAAAACTAAAAAATGAGCAAATATTAAATCCAGATTTGGTATTTAAAGATCCTTATTTTTTAGATTTTCTGGGGCTGAAAGATACTTATTCCGAGAATGATTTAGAAGCTGCAATATTGGCTGAAATTCAAAGCTTTATACTGGAATTGGGAAGTGACTTTGCATTTCTTTCACGTCAAAAAAGAATTACAATTGACAATACAGATTATTATATTGACTTGTTATTCTACCATAGAAAACTCAAATGTTTAATTGCCATTGAGTTGAAATTGGGGAAATTTAAACACGAACATAAAAGTCAATTAGAATTGTATTTAAGGTGGCTTGATAAACACGAACGTCAGGAAGGAGAAAACTCTCCTTTGGGCTTGTTGTTATGTGCTGAAAAAAGCGATGAGTTAGTCGAATTGTTAGCACTAGACAAAGCCGGAATTCATGTTGCCACTTATTTTACAGAATTACCTCCAATTGAATTGTTGAAAGAAAAACTCCTTCAATCTATTCAATTGGCTAAAAATAGATTAAGAACTAAAACGGAGAGTAGTACTGAGTACTAAGAAAATTAACCCTGTACTTTGTACTTTGTACGCTGTACTTAAGACCCCAAAAACATGAAAATAGTTGACCACATTAAAAATTCAAAACAAACACTTTTTTCCCTTGAAGTGTTGCCCCCTTTGAAAGGAGAAGATATCAATAGCCTTTTTGGAGCCATTGAGCCTTTGATGGAATTTAAACCGCCATTTATTGACGTTACTTACCACAGAGAAGAATATGTGTACAGGAAGCGTGAAAATAACCTGTTAGAAAAGGTTTCTACCCGCAAGCGTCCGGGAACCGTTGGGATTTGTGCGGCTATCATGAACAAGTTTAATGTAGATGCGGTGCCACATATCATTTGTGGTGGTTTCTCCAAAGAAGAAACTGAAAATGCCTTGATTGATTTAAAATTTCTAGGGATTGATAATGTCTTGGCATTGAGAGGCGATGCGATTAAATCTGAAGGCGCATTTATTCCTGAAAAAGATGGCAATGCTTATGCTACTGATTTGGTAAAACAAATTGCTGAAATGAATACCGGTAAATACCAATACGATGATATGGCCATGGCAAAAACAGATTTTTGCATTGGGGTGGCTGCTTATCCAGAAAAACATTTCGAGTCTCCTAACTTAAAAACGGACATAGCTTTCTTAAAGAAAAAAATTGAATTGGGCGCAGAATACATTGTTACTCAGATGTTTTTTGACAATCAAAAGTTTTTTGAATTTGTGGATATTTGCAAACAAGAAGGCATCAATGTACCTATTATTCCAGGATTAAAACCATTGACGACCAAAAAACAATTGACGGTATTGCCGAGTTTATTCCATATCGATTTACCGGAAACGCTTGTAGATGCCATTACCAATTGCAAAGACAATGAACAGGTAAAACAAGTGGGCGTAGAATGGTGTATTGAACAGTCTAAAGAATTGAAAGCCAAAGGAATTCCTGTGTTGCATTATTATACCATGGGTAAATCTGATTCCACGTTAAGAATTGCCAAGGCTGTATTTTAGTTTTTAAAATGTACAGTCTGTAACAATGGGTTATAGACTGTACATGGTTGATGATTTTAATATTAATTGATATTTCTCTTTTTGAAATGTAAAAAATAGTTGCCAGTGTTTGTTTTAAACCCTTATTGCTCCATTTTTGGTAATGTGGTCAAAAATAGTTGGTGACACTGGCTAATATTGTATAATATTGAGATGTAAATCGAAGACGAAGTTTGCGTTGTGCATTTGTGGCATAAAGGTAGTATTGTGATGTTCACAATGTGTCAATAACCTTATTCTGCTTTTATAAAAGCAATATTTTCTGGTTGTTGCTCATTAGATTTTAAGCTGATATGGTATAAACCTTTACTTGTTACGAAATCATACAAAGGGAATTCATTAATTCCTGGCTTATAATATTTGCTGGTTTGGTAAATCGTTTTTCCTTGAGTATCAGAAATTAAGATATAAAATTCATCACCGACTATTACATTAAAAGCAACAACAGATTCTTTTGTAAGTGGATTAGGGATGACCAATGCGTTTTGCATACTGTTTTGGTCAAAATCAAACACGATGATGTTTGATTTGAATGATTGTTGGTCGTTATCCACTTCTTTTAATTGGTAATAATTTTTTCCTAAAAGAGGGTTAATGTCGATAAAAGTATAGTTCTCTATTGTGGTACTATTTCCGGAAGCATTTACTATTCCTATGGTTAGAAAGTTTTTGTCATCATTTGATCTGGTAATTTCAAAGTGATTACTGTTGGTTTCTGTTGCTGTAGTCCATTTTAAATGAATGTTATCGGATTCTTTTTGACCATGAAATTTTATTATTTCTACTGGAAGTGGACATGAAGGAGGGTTTCCAGACCAACTCCCATTATAAGTAAATACACCAGTACAAGTTATTGGAAAGGTGACATCAGCTGCTCTTGAAGTATTTCCTGCTATTGTTATTGTTCCTCCTACTGTTATGGAGCCAGAGTTAAATGTTGCCGAACCTCCAATCTCAAATCTGCCGCCAGTGTTTACAATAATGTTTGCACCACTGATGGTTATTGGGCCAGAAGTGGTTAGTTTTCCACCACTATTTACCGTTATGGTAGGTGTTGCTCCAGCTGTTGTTAAGTCTTGAATATTCCAAGTGCCACCATTGTTGATTGTGACGGTACAGTTATTAAATGGCTGCAATTGAAGCGTAGAGGTGATTGAATGATTAATGACGATGTCAGCCGTGAGCCATCCTGCGGGAGGAGCACCATTTGCATCCCAAGTATTGACACCTGTTGTGGTATAGGTAATTGCAAAACAAAAATTTGTAATAAACAGTAAGTGAATGATAACTGTAAACTTCATATCAATTTAAGGGGATTTTAGGATTTAACGAACAATGAGTAAAGTTAATAAAAATACTTGAAAATAATAATTATATTTAAGGGAAGCCACATTAAAATAAATGTGCCTTTGGTGTACTTTCTACTAAAAAACTATTGGCGATAATTTTTATGTAAAATTAATTTATGCGTATTTAGTGGATAACGTGCAACCATGAGGTATTTATGCCATTGAAGATAAAAATTAATTGTTGCTAGAGGGTACTTATTTTTTTCAAATTAAAACACTACAACATGTTTATAATCAAAAGTTAGCAGTGAAATAAAATGTAAATTTTATTTTTAAGTTTTTTTTATTATATTTGTTTTCCATACAAATAACCCCCCCCCCACAAATTCTTCATGGTAAAATACATTTACCTTTTAGCATTATCATTGTTTGTTAGTGTTGAATTAATAGCTGGTTGTTCTCCAGCTTCCCCAGGTGCTACCGCATGTAGTGCTTGTGATGCTGCTGATGGTCAAACCATAACGGCAACCAAATGTTATTCGGGAGGCTCGACCACTTTTGCTGCCTTTACCATAAATTCAGGAGGTACACTTAGGGTTTGTGGTACCTTAACAATCACATCGTTGACTCTAGGTGCCGGCACTACTGCGATTGTAGTCGAGTCGGGTGGAAGTTTGACGATTACCAATGCCTTATCTTGCACAGCAACAAATACGATAACCAATAGAGGTACACTTGTATTTACAGGCGGAGTTTCAATGGATGCTTCTACTACCATCGTCAATGATATTTCTACAGCAACGATGACATTTTCGGCTAATTTAACATCATCAGTGGGTAAAATAGTGAATAGGGGAACCATAAATTTTAATGGCGTTGTAACTTTCAGTGGAACGGCAACCTATTGTCCCGAAGCATCAGTAGCTAATTTTAATTGGCCAGCGGCATGGACAGCATCTTTATCAGGTACTCCTTTCTCAAGCTATGCAGGCGGAGTTGGAAGTTATGCGGTATTAAATTTTGCAAATCAATGTTCAATTAGTGGGAGTGTTTTTCCTGCCGAGTATCATATTTGTAATACCACAGCTTTTTCTAATTACAATGCAGGAGCAATGGGAGGGACATCTTCTGGTGCCTCCGCTTGTTCTTTTCCTCCCTTACCAATGATTTTAACGCAATTTTCAGCCAGTTTAAATCCCCAAGGTATAGATATTGTTTGGTCAACTTCTTTCGAATTGAATAACGACCATTTCGAATTAGAGCGTTCTCATAACGGTATTGATTTTGAAAAAATAACCGAAGTTAAAGGCCAAGGTACTAAAAATACACCTTCTACTTATGTGTTTGCCGATACAGAAGTGAATACGCTTTTGCCTGTGTACTATCGTTTGAAACAAGTGGATGTGGATGGTCAATTTAATTATTCCAATGTAATAGTTTTGAATGGGGCAGAAGGGAATACTTCTATTGAAATTTATCCTAACCCTTTAGAAAAAGGCACCACTTTATATGCGCGATTTGGACAAGAAGATGATGGGGTAGCCAAAATTTATTTGTTTGATTTATCCGGAAAATTAATCCATGAGTATTTGATGGATAATGTGCAACCTGGTGGAATATATGCCGTTGAAGATAAAAGTTTGTTGCTAGTAGAAGGAACTTATTTATTGCAAATAAAAACCTTGCAACATGTTTATAATCAGAAGTTAGTAGTGAAGTAGTATTGTTTGAATTAAGAATGTAAATGCCATTTATGCTATGAAACATATACTTCTTATATTATCCCTACTTTATTTTAACACCTCTTCCTTTGGTCAGTGTTCTGCTATGGCGGGCATTACTTTACCAAGTTCAGGAACCTGCACCGATGGTTGTTCTGCTACAGCCCCATTTGATGGTCAAAATATTAATTCAGCGGGCACCTATTATTGCTATACCAGTGGGAGTTCAGGTACTTTTGCTTCCATGACGGTTACCAATGGCTATTTGAGAGTTTGCGGTAATTTAACCATTACCTCCTTAACCATTACTTCAAGTACAATGGGGGGAATTATTATTGAATCAGGTGGTACGCTAACAGTCACCAATAATTTAACCATTAATGCCAATAATTCCATTCGAGTTTATGGTACTTTAAATTTAAATGGAGATACTTATATTGCTGCTTATGCTGCAGGTATGCAAATTGAATCTACTGGCAAAGTAAATTCAGCCAGTGGTAAAACCTATAAAGTAGCCGGTGCTAATGTTTTGATCAATAAAGGTCAATTGTTTGTAAACGGAACGTTAGAAATGGCTGCAGGGAGCTCGATGTGTGCAGAAGAAAGTTATACCGAAGTGTCTACTTTGTTCCCCACCACTTGGCAACCGGTAATCTGGGGCGGTGCTTCTGGTAAAAAGGCGGTATTTAATGTTACCTCCACCATGAACAATACTTCTACAAGTTTCACTGCTTCCTCAAGTATTTCATTGTGTAACAAAGGTTGTACTTCAGGTTGTGGCACCGTAGCCAATAGTAATACTTGGGATGATGGCGGTTCGGCTACCTTGTCCACATCTTCGTGCACCAATAGTATGGCTCTGCCTGTTTTGTTGTCAAATTTTTATGCTTTATCGAATCAAATTGAAGTGTCAATACATTGGTCTACCACACAAGAGTTTAATAATGATTATTTTGAATTAGAACGTTCGCATGACGGCGTTACGTTTGAAAAAATTACTACTATTATAGGACAAGGTACAACAAGTGCACTCTCTATGTATGTGTATGCCGATAATGAGGTAAATGCACTTTTACCTATTTATTATAGGTTAAAACAAGTCAATACGGATGGTTATTTTGTTTATTCAAATGTAATCGTAATCCATGGGGCACAAGGGAATACCTCTATGGAGATTTATCCTAATCCTTTAGACGATGGTACTACTTTATATGCGCGATTTGGGCAAGAAGATGAAGGGATGGCAAAGGTTTCTTTGTTTGATTTGTCAGGAAAATTAATAAACGAGTATTTAATGGATAATGTGCAACCCGGAGGAATTTATGCCATAGAAGATAAAAGTCTATTGTTAGTAGAAGGAAGTTATTTATTGCAAATAAAAACCTTGCAACATGTTTATAATCAGAAGTTAGAAGTGAAATAAAATGCTGTTCAAGTTGCTTTTTTATTTGATTTTTGTAGTGGATTGTTGACTTTTGTTCCTGAATTTTTCAAATAACATGATGTTAATTAATATTAACATCATCCCATAAATAAAATCTTCGCAAGGAATTGTAAGTACCCTTATATTTAAAATGTGTAAAGGGTTGTATTGTACAACAGCCTCCTCTAAACCCGTACCAGTCAATATCCCATTGGTGATTAAAAATGGCAAGATTAATATGCTGTAACTAATCATAAATTCCCCTAATTTATGAGCATTTTTGACTAGTAAAGGATAAGTGAGTAACAATATTGCAGCCATGAAAAATGTAATAGCCGTGTAAAGCTTTGCGTGGGCATCTATTGAAATAATAATTAAAACAATAATTAGCAGTAATCTTATTGCCTTTACAAGCGGAAAGGGTAGGTGCCATTCTGTTTTTTGTATACAAAAATGTGTAAACATACAAGCATAAGGAATACAAATAAAAAACAACCATTCTTCAATTGGGAGTTTGGCCCAATAAATTCCAAGTACGTAACGATTGTTAAAGCTCCATACACCTAAATGGGTAAAAATGATGTCCCAAATTATAAAAATGGCTGCACTGATGATGAGCGCAGGTGAAAATGCTTTCCAAGTGTTAATGAACTGTAATTTAGGATGAAAACTAAATAATAAAGGAACAATAATCACCCCTATATTGATTGCTAAATACAAATATTGGTCAGGGATCATTGCTTGTTTTTAAATTCTTGTATAAAATATTTCAAAGGTACCAATAACATTCCAAAGCATTCTCCATCCTCTTTATTCAAGTGTTTGTGGTGCATTTTATGTGCTTTTCTGATTGCCCTAAGGTATATGTTATTACTTCGTTTGAATAGGCTGAATCGTTGGTGGATAAAGATGTCGTGTACCAAAAAATAGCAGCAACCATATAATGAAATGCCCGCCCCTATATAAAATGAAATACTAAACTGATTTAAAGTACCCAATAAGAGCAGTAAAAATCCCGGAATAGCGAATATTAAAAAAAAGAAATCATTTTTTTCGAAGAAGCCCGGCTCAACTTGGTGATGGTCTTTGTGTAAAAACCATAATAAACCGTGCATAACATAGCGATGGGTTAACCAAGCAACCCCTTCCATGCTTACAAAAGTCAAAAATAGGATAGATAAATGCATATTATTTAAATTTATGAGTGAGATTTTAATTGAGTAACTATGGTATCGAAAGCAATTTTAAACCAATAGGTATATTGTTCTGGGTATAAATCTAAGTCATGTTGAATGTCATTGAGAGTCATGTATTTATAGTCGCTTACTTCTTCAGGATTAAAAGCTATCGCGCCATCGTAATGGCCTATAAGGACATGGTCAAATTCATGTTCACAAAGACCGTTCATAAAGTCTGTTTTATAGACAAAAGAAAAAGAGATACTGAGGTCGCAATCAAATCCCATTTCCTCTTGCAGTCGTCTATGGGCTGCCTCTAAAGTAGTTTCGCCCAAACGTTGATGACTACAACTTGTATTGGTCCAAAGTCCGCCGGAGTGGTATTTCGTTAATGCTCTTTTTTGTAAAAGTAATTCTTTTTTGTTGTTGAATACAAATACCGAAAAAGCACGGTGTAATTTTCCTTTTTGGTGTGCTTCTAATTTTTCCATGACGCCAATGAAAGCATCATTTTCATCGACTAATATGACGTTTTCTTGAGTGCTATTCATGTTTGTTGTGCATTGAAAGTTCTTCTTTTGTACATTGCTTACTAGAAAGTAAAAAAGCGATAATTCGTTTTTCTAAATCAAATGTAGCCGAAAGAGGATTGGTTTTAATATGTTGCAACAAGATTTTTTTATCAAGCTTAATTTGATTAGAATAGCCCAAAAAAGAGGGAATATTTAGTTGAATCGTTAGGCGTATATAATGTAATTCTAGGTTGTTGGGTGCTGTTTTAAGAGCCATTTCTAGAATTTTTTTTCCTTTTTGAAAATAGGCTAATTTGGTGGTTGGGAGCATACTATGATTCGCCAATGTCATATAGCCAGCACCTTGATAACCTAAAAGTACCGCATTGGTTTCATTGGCATTTTCTGTTAATTTTAAGAGTTGTTTTGCCTTGTCTTCATTTATAGCAGCATGTTCATACAAGTCTCTTATTACTAAAAGATTCGAAGCGTGTAGAAGAGATACACTTAAACTACAAATGAGTATTGTTATCCACGTTTTCATGAGAGAAAATTTAAACGAAATTTAAGATAGGATTGAATCAATAAACCTATTTTAACGGGATTAGGGATGCTTATTCTTGACTTTAATATGTTTTCAGGACTTAATTTTCTGATTTTATTGAACAATGACCTGTAATAGATGTAGGCGATGTATACGCCAAAAATGGCTCCTTTAGGTAATTTTTTAATTCCTTCTAATGCCTCATCAAAATCAGCTTCAATTTCAACTTCTATGATTTTTTTTTCACTCGATTTAAATTCATTTAAATCGATTCCGGGGAAATAGGTACGACCAAGTATGGTATAATCGTCTTTGAGGTCTCGTAAGAAATTTATTTTTTGGAAGGCTGCACCCAATTTCATTGCCGAGGGTTTAAGTTCAAGGTATTGGGTTTGGTTTCCTTCTGTAAACACATGCAAACACATGAGTCCTACTACTTCTGCAGATCCTAAAATATATTGTTCAATACTTTGGGTGTTATGGTCTTTTTTTGTCAAATCTGCTTCCATACTTTCCAAAAAAGTGTCAATTAATGCATGTTCAATTTGGTATTGATGAACTACTTTTTGGAAACTATTGAGTACCGGATTTAAACTTATTTTTTGATGAATCGCCTCGTACGTCTGTTGTTTAAAACTTCGTAACAAGGCTTCTTTGTCATAATCTTCAAAACTATCTACGATTTCATCCGCCAATCGAACAAATCCATATATGCTGTAAATTGCGGGTCTAAATTTAGGCGCCAAGCAATATATCCCTAATGAAAAACTTGTGCTATAGGTTTGGGTAATCATCTTGCTGCAAGCTTGAGACACCTCGTCAAATAACTGTTTCATTTTGTTGTTGTTTTTAAATGGTTTTGAATGATTGCAGTGGCAACAATTTCACCTGAAATTATAGCTGGTGGCACTCCTGGTCCAGGAACGGTTAATTGACCTGTATAATATAAGTTTTTAACTTTGTTGCTTTGGATAGACGGTTTTAAAAATGCTGTTTGCAACAGGGTGTTTGCTAAACCATAAGCATTGCAAAAAGGCATGGTAATCAGCGATGAAATTTGATTGGGCATAATCTTTTTTAAATGTTACAAAAGGTAAAATAGATTCCCCAATATGTGCTTCTAGCCTAGCCATTACTTTTTTAAAATACTCCTCTTTGATGGCAGGGGTGTCTTGCAATCCTGTAGCGACAGGTATGAGGATGAATAAATTTTCACAATTGGCTGGTGCTACCGTCGGGTCTGTTTTGGAAGGGCAACAAACATAAAATAGGGGCTGAGACGGCCATGTGGGATTGTCGTATATTTCATTGGCATGAATACTCATGTCTGCATCAAAAAATAAATTATGGTGTTGAAGATTATTGAGTTTCTTATTGATGCCTAAATAATATATTAAACTGGATGGTGCCAGGGTTCTTGAATCCCAATATTTTTTCGAGTATTTTCTTTGCTTGAGGTCTAGTAAATTTTGTTCTACAAATTCGTAATCTGCGGCAGCCACTACAATGTTTGCTTGATGTAATCGGTCTCCAACTTGTACGCCTTCTATTTCATTGTTTTTATTGGTTATGATTTTATTGACAGGCGTATTGAACTGAAAATCTACCCCTAAGCTCATTGCTAAATCAGTCATTGCACTTACAATTTGATGCATGCCTCCCATTGGATACCAGGTACCCAATTTCATATCAGCATAATTCATTAGGCTGTACAATGCTGGGGTATTTTGTGGCGTTGCCCCTAAAAATAAGGTAGGAAATTCAATGATTTGAAGCAGTTTTGGGTCCTTGAAAAATTTTCTTGCGTATTTTGAAAAGGGGGTTAGGAGGTCTGTTTTTAAAAGACCTTTCAATACTTTCCAATTGATGTAGTCGGTAATTGAACTCCCCGAAAGGTATACCAAATCCTTCATGCCAACCTCATATTTGTAGCCTGCTTCTGCTAAAAATTGCTTTAATTTTTCACCACTGCCTTCTTCTATTTCTTCAAAAGTTTGGTATAAATCCGCGATGTTTGCTGGGATATGCAGCCGTTCATTGTTGGTAAAAAAAATTTGATAGGATGGGTTTAGTCTTATTAATTGATAATAATCAGAAGTCTTTTTGCCAAACTGTTCAAAAAAATGATCAAAAACATCAGGCATCCAATACCAACTAGGCCCCATGTCAAAACGATAGCCATTGGTTTCCATCATTCTTGCACGACCACCTGCCTGTTCGTTTTTCTCTAGTACGCTTACGTTGAATCCATTTTTAGCCAAATGACAAGCTGCCGCTAATCCTGAAAATCCTGCTCCTATGATAATTACATTTTTGGAAGTTGTCATTTTGATTTTTAATATTTACTGGGTAAAGATATGTTTGTTTATTCTATTTTAAAAAAGATTAAACAAAATTATTTAATTTGCTATCGGTCATGTTTGTTTTTTATTGTGCAAATGCTTTTATTAACATCTTATACCTATTTTGAATAGGTTATAATTATATTAAATACTTGTTGCAATTAAATTTTTAAGGGCTGTTGCATCTTTAAAAAAAGTAAATCTTGGCAATAAATCATGCTGGTTTTCCATCACAACTCTTCCACTAAGGGCTATGGTAATGTTATTGGGCAGCTTTTCAAGTTGTTGGTAAAAGGACGTTAATTTATTTTTAGGCATATCACATGTTATGACAGAGACAATTAAATTAACTTTGCTAATTTCTATAATTCTATTTAAATCATTTACAGGTAAGGTTTGTCCAAAATAATAGGTTTGATAACCTTTAGCCTTGAGTATATAGTGGTAAAGCAATAAGCTGTTTTCATGCAGTTCGTTTTCTGGTAAAAATAAAATTGCCTTTAAATCATTTTTTTGTTGATTTTTTGGAATAGATTCAATCGCTAAAATCAACTTTTGACGAATTAAATTACTGATAAAATGTTCTTGTGCAGGATTGATCGCTCCAGTTTGCCACATCAGTCCTGTCTTGTTTAAAAACGGGAATACGACTTCGGATATTGTATTTTCAAAGTCTAATCTTAATAGCGAGGTGGAAAATATTTTATCAAATAATGCCTCATTTAAATCAATCATCGCAACAATTAAATTGTCGATAAGGTCATTATTGC
>JBIKPL010000015.1:0-18687 GCA_044357485.1 Cytophagales bacterium | reverse complement strand
AAAAGATTACCTCAACCCACAAGAAAAATGAGCTCAAACAAAGCCTCTCCCGCTAACGCAAAGAGAATTAGCCAATCATTTCAATTAAATCGAGTGGCCATTTTAGCATCATAATGTTAAGTATATTTGCTAAAAATGATTTACAAATGATGTGAATTGAGTTTTTCAGCAGACCCCAAAATAGCTGTCGACTTACAAAAAACAACTGAACCGTATACAGTGAAAACCCTCTTCTATTGAAAAATCTATTGCTTTGTATTTTGGTGTTTGTCACTTTGTTGACGCAAAGCTGTTTGCGCAAAAACGAATACCCGACATGGAATACCAACCTGCTTACCCCAATTTTACATACCAATATTGGCATTAAAAGTTTGGTAACAGACACCGTCATTAAAGTAGACCATGACTCCAGCTATACCATAGCCACCTTATTGCCTTTGACCGACATCCGATTTGATACCTTAATTAAATTTGGCGAAATACCATTCTCCAAAAAATACACCTTACAAACCCTTAAATTAGCCCCACAAAGTACCACACAACAATTTTCAATGGGCAATATCATTAACCAAACCCCATTTGATTTTATCAATAGTTTCGATGGCGTAATGCTCCCTCCTTTCTGGGCCGATTTATTACCCCCCACCATCACACAAGGGCCACTAGGGCCGTACTATTTCAATGCCAACAATTTTTTCAAGTCGGCTACTTTAATCAGCGGTGATTTAGATTTAAAAATCAGCAACAATTTACCGGTCGATATACAAGACATTAGCATCCAGTTCAGAAACCAATCGTCTGGCGTCATTATTTTTGAAAAAACACACCTTAGCATTCCAGCAGGAAGTGCACAATCATTTCACGAAGACCTTGCAGGAAAAACGATTGAAGGCGACCTAGAAGCCCTTATTCCCACCATCACCCTTGCCACCAATGGCTTAAAACAAAATGTGATTGACACAACCCAAACCATTGCCTTTCAGATGACCATCGCTAACGTAAAAGTATCATCGGCCATCGCCGTATTTCCACAACAAGATGTAATTGACCAAGATGACTTAATTACATTTAAAAACATGGGCAAATACGAAATTAAAAAAGCCGTCTTACGATCGGGAGAAGTCAACATTAAGGTGTCTAGCACCGCCCAAGACACCCTCTATTTCGAATACAATATCCCTAGCTTATCGAGCCAAAACACAACGTTTAACACCAAAGAAAAGGTAAATCCTGGTACCGTAATCCATCCTGAAACATTTATCAAATCATTTAATTTCACCGATTATGATTTTGACCTGACTTGTGCAAACATCAATACCTTACGACACCCTTCCGCTAATACCGATACCTTCAATACCCTCAACAGTATTTTGTTGGGGAGAATTAGGTATTCGGGCAAGTTGGTATACCTGTCGTTGCAAGACAGTTTAAATGTTGACCTTCGCATGAAAAACCTGGTCGCGTCTTCAGCCAAAGGCTATTTAGGAGATTCTTTGTATGTGGTGTCAGGTGAAAAAACGATTGACAGTTTTAAAAAATTTGCCAGCAGTACCTTCGCTTTAGAAAAAGCCTCGGTCGCTTTAAATATCAGCAACGGAGTAGGCATCAATGGCGAAATCACTATTCAAGAATTCACTGCTTACAACACCCTTAGCAATCAAAGTTTAAGCCTTACGGGCACTGCGATGCACAACAAATATGCGGTAACGAAAGCCCAAGAAACACCATTTGTACCTAGCATAACGAGTATAGCCATTGACCAAGACAATTCTAACATCACCAAACTTATTGCGTTGAAACCCGACAAAATCACTTATAAAGTGGCCTTACAACTCAATCCACTTGGCAACTTACACACCTATGATGATTTTTTATTCAAAGAAAGCAGCATAAAAGTGGATGCAGCCATTGCCATTCCGTTGGCGGTGAACATCGACAACTTAAGACTCAAAGACACGGTCAATTTAGGCCTGAATAGCATTGCCAACAGCGACAAAATTCAATCTGGCAGCTTAAACTTTATTGTGGATAACCAATTTCCATTCAATGCCTTTATGACCATTTATGTGCTCAACCCTCAACACCAAGTGATAGACTCTTTGCATACTACCGACCCCATTTTGGCGGGTTCGGCAGACGCCACAGGACGCGTAACTAAAAAAACGCACAGCGTATTGAAATATCCATTTACCAAAACACAAATCAATACCATCGCTTCTGCACCACAACTTTTGTTAGACATCAAGTTTGGAAGTCCACCGCTCAAATTTGAAAAACTATTTACAGACTACAACATGGACATTAAATTAGTAGGCGATTTTATATATACCATCGATGCCAAATCAACCCATTAAAACCCTATTGTACCTCATTTTATTGGCAATACCCAGGCTTACTTTGGCCCAAAATGACTTAAGCAATCCCGCACAATTGCCCTGGGCAATACAATGGCAAAAAGATACGACTTCATTTTTAAAAATAAGGGTATCGGGAGGCTATTCCATCAACACCAACAGCATCACAAGCAATGATTTAACACAATTTACCTATCACCATGCCTTGACAGCAGCACGAAAACAACAGCTAATGTCGTCATTGCTTTCAGACAACATTATTGGCTTTGGAGCAGATCAATGCTTGACAATAACATTTAAACAATCCGCCAAAAGAAATTTCGTATTAGGATTGAATAACAAAAATATAGTAAGCTTTGGTTTTAACAATCAATTGGCTAACCTCGCATTGAACGGCAATAAAATGTTTGCTGGCAGCACTGCCAATTTAGGGCCCAGTAATTTCACCAATATTTTATACCAACAACTATCCCTTGGGATAAACCAACAAATCGGAAAAGGCATTTGGGGCCTAGGGTTTTCGGTATTGAATGGCATGAAAATTAAACAATTAACCCTCAAAAAAGCGAACCTCTTTACTGAAGCCGAAGGTCAGTATATTGATTTTGATACCGATGGCAATTTTCAATTTTCAGACAACCATAACAATAGCAATGGCTTAGGTGTATCGACATCCATGAGCTACCAATACCTAGGCAAAAGAAATGCGATAATGGTGCAAGTCAATGATCTTGGCTTTATTCATTGGCAGCAACTCAATACTTACCAAGCAAACAAAAACTATCATTTTGAAGGAATAGGCATCGCAGATATTTTTCATTTCAACGAAAGCATTTTTAGTGCTATCAATACCAGTAGCATCACATCAGTGTTGGGAGTGAATGCCGAATCTAAAAACAAAAACATCCTTATTCCGGCAACACTTAGTATTGATTATTTACACCAAAAACAAAAAATTGGCTTTGGGGCAGGTTTTAAACAAATGCTTTTCATTGCTTATTCCCCAAAGGTATACCTCAGCACAAGCTATAACGTAAGCCAACATTGGTGGACAGCTTTAACCATTTCGCAAGGCGGTTTTGGCGGTTTTGATTACGAAATAGGCGTAGGAGGAAAGGTGTTTCACAACACAACATGCGGCATTAATGTACACTATGCCGAATGGTTGATTGCACCAAACAACACCTCAGGACAAGGAATAAACCTGGCCATTACCCAATTATTTTAAAAACCAAACCACGAAACCCTTCAGGTAAGAGACAGCAAATCGGTAACCCAAGCATCGTCGTACAAAGATTGATGTCCGCCAAAAACAACGGTACTGCACCAAAGAATCAATACCGCAATATGGATTCCCCTGACTGGTTTGGTTTTACTTTGGATTTGGTAAATAAAATGAATGCCATAAACCAGCAGGGTGTTGACCCCAAAATAAACCAAAAACGTAAGTGGAGGGAAAGCAAAACACAACATAAAGGAAAATAAAACATGCCATGCACTCAAAAAAGAAGTGCCCACATATTGACAAACTGCAGACTTTGCATTTAGTAGCATCCGTAAAACAGCGTAGAGCAGCAAACAAAAACACAAATTAATACTTGTATTCAAAATATAATCCTCCAAGACGATTTCAGCTAAACTATTCCATACAAAATAACCCAATAGGAGTACAAAAAATAAAGGAGAAATCATTTTATAGCGAACCTCTTGGTAAAACAGTACACATAAAAACGGCACGATAAAAACAGGAAACATCATACGATAAAAATTAAACTATTTACACCAAACAATAAAAAACAAAATACTTAATTGTTTATTAAACAAGTATACTAAAACGAAACCAACCTTACATTTAGCAAAAAATTGTGCTCAACTTAAGGTATAGCAAACAAAATTTCTATTCCCCAATAGTACAAATAAAAACATTAGCCTACCTAAAGTTAAGCAAATTAAATTTTAAAAAACAAACACCGCAAGCCTTGAATAAATTAAGGGTAAAATTTACGTATCCTATATCGAAAATGAAATTAAGTTTAATTTACCAACACGCTAAATAATTTATAACTTTGTTACGTTATCCAAAGAAGAACATGCAAATGCTTAAAGTTAAACCTACCCTATCTTTATTACTTATTTTACTAATCTGCTTTAACGGCTATACCCAAATCAACATTCCGATAGGTACGTGGCGTAGTCATTCCCCTGGAAGAATATGCACGACGATTGACAAAGTGGGGAACAAACTATTTGCCGCGTCTAATAGTTGTTTTATTGTTTACAATAAAGAGGACAATACGGTTAAAAATCTCTCCAAAATTGATGGATTGAATGATGCCGGTGTCAGTAAAATTAAATACCACGAAGCCACAGGCACACTGGTGATTGGGTATGCCAATGGCAACATCGATTTGATGACCGAAGATGGGGTTACCAATTTAAATGACATCAAAAGATCCAATATTATGGGATCAAAAAACATCAATCATATCGCCTTTAAAGGAAACTTGGCATATTTATCTTGCGCTTTTGGAATTGTTGTGGTTGATTTAGTAAAAGTAGAAATAAAAGAAACCTACTTAAACATTGGCCCTAATGGCACTCAAATAGAAGTCTCTTCTGTAACATTCAAAGGGGATAGCATTTTTATCGCTTCTGCAGGTGGCATTATGGCTGGCTCCACACTTCCCAATTATAACCTCATCGATTTCAACAACTGGTTAACTTTTAAAACGGCCAACGGAATCCCTGCCAATACGGTATTTAAAAGCATTGGCACCCTTAACAACAGGGTGTATGCAAGTACTGCCGTAGGAGCAATTTATACCACCGATGGTACGCAATGGGTAATAGACAATAGCTTTATATTTCCGACAGCAACCACTATCAACATCTCCTTTTCTAATAACACCCTGCAATTCATTCACCGCAATAAAATCATTTCATTAAACAGCAATGCTGAAAAAACAGAAATCAACAACTTAAACAGTGTGTATGATGCTTATTTTGAATCCGCTACCACCCAATGGTTGGCCGATTCACAGGGAGGAATTATTAAAAATGAAGGCGAAAACAAAACAAAAATATACCCTAATTCCCCTTATTATAACACAGCATTTCGGTTACGTAACTTTACAGATTGGAATGGTATAGAAAATATCGTCGTTACCACAGGGGGATATGACGATGGTGGAACGGCCAAAAAAATCCCCAACGGCATCTATATATTTAGAGACGGCATTTGGGAAAACTTCAACAGTGAGTTAGGCAATTTCCCTTCAGGAAATGATTTTGAATGCTATATAGAATCAGATTACAACACCGCAGATTCATCTCTTTATGTAGCGTCTTGGAAAGGCTTGGTAAAGTTTAAACGAACAGGTGTTAACACCGCAAATTCCGTATTATTAAACCGATTCAATACCAACAATAACATGGTAGACCTTTATCCTGATGGAGGATATTATGTTCTTTTTGATGTTAAATTTGATAGCAACCACAAGGGTTGGATCATAGGAAGTCAGCGATCCTCTATTCAACAACCCACCCTGTTTTCATTCAAAGGAGACCAATGGAAAGCGTATAATTTTGCGGATATTTCAGAAAAAGCAACACTCTACCCTGTAGAAATCATGATTGATGGTTCGGACAATAAATGGATTCGTTACCCCAAAAACAATGGTGGAGGCATCGTCGTTTTCAATGAAAATTTACCTGTCGGCAAACAATACAAATACCTTACCGACCAAGTTGGACAAGGCAAATTACCAAGCATGGGAACAAGTTGCCTTAGCAAAGACATCAATGGCGCTATTTGGGTTGGTACAGACAAAGGAATAGCCGTGTTTAATAATCCTACGCAAATATTAAATAGCACAAGCTATGAAGCGACAACGCCAGTATTTGAAAACCAACCTTTATTACACGACAAAGCCGTAAAATGTATTACCATAGATGGCGCAAACAGAAAATGGATAGGCACCGATGCAGGGGTATGGTTATTTAATGAAGATGGAAGCAAAGAAATTGCCAACTTTAACATCGACAATAGCCCATTACCCTCCAACAATATTTATGACATAGAAATATGTAAAACGACAGGGGAAGTGTTTTTTGCAACCGATGCAGGCATTATTTCTTATAGAGGGGATGCAACAGACCCATTGACCATAAACACAAATGAAGCAAGTGAATTTAAAGTAAAAATTTTCCCCAACCCTATTACGCCTGAGTTTAGTGGTTATATTGGCATTTCGGGTTTGCCATCACAAACCAATGTAAAAATCACCGATATCAATGGCGTGTTGGTATACGAAACCCAATCGAATGGCGGCACAGCCACATGGAATGGCCATACCTATAATGGCGAAAAGGTACAATCGGGGGTATATTTAGTTTTTGCAACCAATAAAGAAGGCTTACAAACAATGGTATCAAAGTTTGCGGTCATTAAATAACAAGCAATGCTCCAAAACACCAAAGGAATTGTTTTAAGCCATATTAAATACAAAGAAACTTCGCTTATCGTAAAAATATATACGGAGGCTTTTGGCTTACAAACCTATATGGTCAATGGGGTAAGAAGTAGCAAAAATACTAAATCAAAAAGTGCCTTTTTTCAACCTTTGATGTTATTGGATTTAATTGTTTACCATAAAGATGGACAAGCCATTCACCACATCAAAGAAATCAAAACCGCTTATATTTTTAAACACATTCCTTATGAACATAAAAAATGTGTGATAGGCCTTTTTTTAAGTGAAGTACTTCAGAAATCCATCAAAGAACATTATCCCAATTTGGAGTTGTTTCAATTCATTTACGAGGCATTGGTAACATTAGACGAACAAGCCAACGATTATGAAAATTTCCATTTATTGTTCATGTTGCAATATGCTTCTTTTTTAGGTTTTGCACCTCAAAATGCCCTGTCCTTTTTTGAACAAGTACATTATGATTATAATAGGGTTGAATTGGCTTTTATGGAACAGCTTTTTAATGCGCAAGCGTTCATTTGCAAAGAAAAGGGAACCAATCAAACAAGAAGGTTAATATTAGATAAAATTGTTTACTTGTTTCAAATTCATATAGATAGCTTTGGTAGCATAAAATCACTCGAAGTACTTAGGGCAATTATGGATTAAACTTTTGCTTTAAGACGATGTTTGAAATACATCAAGCAAGGTTTTTCAACCACATACCAAGAAACCATACCCAATAGCCACACCATTACAAAGGCAATTGTGGTCGTCAACCAAGGCGCTTCCTGAAAATAGCCAAGGGAAATCAACACCTGTATGACAGGGAAATGTATCAAATAGATTCCGTAAGAAAAGTCCCCATATTTTCCAAAGCCATGCCATTTTTTAACGTTAAAAGCAACAACCATCATCACAATAGCCATGGCGAAAGGCCTTACAATGTCTACATTCCCCAGCCAACTTTCTACACCATAAGCAAGAAGCGCCGGAACAAGCAGCCATTTCCCATATTGTTTTAGTTGATTGCTAACATAATAAGAGGCAATGCCAACACAAAAAAGAGATACCATTCCTGGAAATTGCTTTGCCAATGTTGGATGAATAAATAGGGAAGTAAAAACATAGGTATATAAAACAGAAGCACCATACAAAGCACCTAGAAATATAAGCTTGTTTTTAACCGAAAACGGGTGAATAAATTTAACCAAGAATGGCAACAGCAAGTAAAATAACACCTCAATTTTAATCGTCCACAAAGCCCCATTGATTGCCAACATTGGATTATGCACAAAAACACCTGCTAAAGTAGGTTGTAAAAAATTAAGAAAAGCAAGATTTGCAAATACGTATTTCCAATTGGTAAAAGTTTTAAAATACAGCCCAATACCACCATCTGCCAATAAAGACAAAGATAAAAAGCTTGCGCAAACCACCACAAAATAAGCGGGATAAATTCTAGCAAAGCGATGAGTATAAAATTTTTTTAACTGAAAATCATTGTTATAAAAACTCGCCGTAATCAAATAACCGCTAAGGATAAAAAAACATTTGATTGCCAAAGAAGACGACACAAATTTTACCGCATAAAACAAGGTCGGGGCTTGGTTTAAATCATACACATGCGCAACAAAAACCATTAAAGCCAAACAAATTCTAATGAAGTCAAAATTGTTTTCCCTTTCAGTGCGGATAGTCATTGGTGTATCGATTTCAAATGAGGTGATATAAAAAGAGAGAGGAATAAGCCTCTCTCTTTTTAGTATTCCTATAGCAAGGGTTTGCGATTATTGTGCCCCTCCACCGTAACGTTGGTAAATTTTAGCATACTTCTCGTATTGAACCGTTTTGTTTTCCATTCGGAAAGCATCAGCAATATATCCCAACACATATACATAATACCTTAATTCTTCAGGACTCGACAAGGCAGCGTTTTTACTCATATACCTAATTTCATCTTCAATTCTATGAGAAAGAATCTCCGCCAAGTTATCGGCTTGTTTATCATCTTTCAATTTCAACAACAAACCTATAAACTGCGCCATAGAATAATCGTACGGAATCGTTTTATTAGGAATTTTGGTTAAACAAGCCAAGATTACTTTTTTAGCTTCGTCCGTCTTCCCTTCTTCGTAAAGTTTTTCGGCTAATCGACCAAAACTTTCTCTCACATTCATAGGGAAACGTCTATAATTTTCATCATAGTATACTTTCTCATCATCTAAACCTCTCCAGAAGTATTTCGTCATCATGTTTTTGTACATAATGTCAGACTGTACCCTACCTTCTTCACCACGAGGATTGAAAACAGGCAACAGACGATAAGCCAAGCCTTCCATTTGCATGTAAGGTTTAAGGTTTAAGAAGTCTTTACGACTCAAAGTGGTAGAGAAATAAATTGGACGCTTCCAATCATTATGAGCAATCATATCCAAGATAATCATGTCTTTTTTCTCTAAACCATTGGAGTCAATTCCCCATTTGATATAATCAACGGTATTGGCTTCAAGCCCTTTAGGAACGATGCCACTTTTTAACACGGCAGCTTTGTTGACTTTTAAAATAAAGGTATCTGTTGGACAGAAAGTAACTTCACTTTCGCCATAACCAGCTTTCACCAATTGGTTGTTTGAAGCCACCAGGTCGATATAATCTTTAAGGTCAACGCCATTTTTTACCGAATTCAAATCGAGGTTGGTAACCAATCCGTCAAAATGAGCAGGATAAATATAATCATTATTGCCTTGCACATATTGTTCAAATGGAATGGTAATTGGCAAAGGCGCAGACTCGTAGGCCGGCATCGTCATTTGTTTGATATACCAATCGGTATTGAGTAAGCTCAGGTTACAAACCCTTACATCGGTCCTAAACCCTTCTACTTCTTGCACATACCAAAGCGGGAAGGTATCATTGTCTCCGCCCGTAAAAAGAATAGCATTAGGAGCACATGAATTTAATAGGTTTTTGGCTGAATCAACAGAATGGTAACGGTTTGAACGGTTATGGTCATTCCAACCTTCGGCCAACATTATACCGGGCACCACTAAAGAAACTGCCGTTACTACAATAGGTCTCAAGGTATCACTTTTCAAATAGGCTTTTAGCCATTCTGAAAGCGCCAATACACCGAAGCCTATCCAAATCGCAAAGGCATAATAAGAACCAGTGAAAATATAATCACGTTCACGTGGTTCAATAGGAGGCTGATTTAAGTAAAACGACAAGGCTAAACCCGTCAATAAAAACAACAAGCACACGACCACAAATGTTTTACCATCTTTGCCATAATGCCACACCAAACCAAATACCCCTAATAATAAAGGCAGCATAAAAAACTGATTTCTTGCCCAGTTATTGGCAATAGATTCGGGTAAATCTTTGGCACTATCCAATGGGAACAACACCCCTGCGCCCTGAATATCATGTTCTCTACCAATAAAGTTCCAACCAAAATATCGGAAATATTGTTGGCCGAATTGGTGCTTAAACATAAACTCTAAATTTTGTCCAAAAGTAGGTTTCGTTCCTGCTTGAAAGCCAGCAATTTTTCGTTGGTAAGCCCTGATATGTTCAGGCTGACGACTCCAAATTCTAGGAATAAGACTTTGATTTTTAGGATCAAAGGTGTTTTTCATTTTGTAATCGTAAACAATATATTTTCTTGTTTTGTCGTCGAAACGGTACAATGGATCACCTTTTTCTTGGGCAATTAACCTCGCCGTATATTGAGGGCCGTAAAACAATGGCCTATCCCCATATTGTTCACGTTTTAAATACGACACAAAACTGATAACATTTTCAGGATTGTTTTCGTCCATCGGGGTGTTGAATTGAGAACGAATTACAATAATTCCGTAAGAAGCATAGCCAATTAAAATAAAGGCCAAAGCCACCAAAGCCGTATTGATCATGCGTTTATTTTTTTGGATAGAATAGCGAATCCCCCAAATTAAACTACCGATAAACAATACCGCAAATACAATAATACCTGACCCTACGGGTAAATTAAAGCTGTTCACAAACTTAATTTCAAAGCTTCCGGCTAAAGACGGTAACCCAGGAATAATGCCTTCCAAAATGAATAATACCACAAACAAACTGGCGACAAAAGTAATGCCGGCCCCTAAATGAGAGTATTTAAATCTTTTAAAGAAATATACAAAAGCCAAGGCTGGAATAGTCACCAAGTTCAATAAGTGGGCTCCGACAGACAATCCCATGACATAGGCAATTAAGATCAACCATTTGTCTGCATCGTCGTTATCAGCTATGGTTTCCCATTTTAAAATGGCCCAAAATACGAAAGCCGTAAAGAAAGAAGAAATGGCGTACACCTCTGCTTCTACGGCAGAGAACCAAAAACTGTCAGAAAAGGTATAGGCCAAGGCACCAATGATACCGCTACCCATAATGGTAAACAGTTGCCCTTTGCTTACTTCTTCTCCTGGTTTTACGACTAATTTTTTAGCCAAAATAGTAATGGTCCAAAACAAGAATAAGATGGTGAAGGCACTTGCAAAAACAGATACGAGATTGATCCAATAAGCTACTTGTGTAACATCACCGGCAAACATGGAAAACAATCGGCCAATCAACAAAAACAAAGGGGCCCCAGGAGGATGAGGAACTTCTAACTTGTAAGAAGCGGCAATAAATTCTCCACAATCCCAAAAGCTGGCGGTGGGTTCTACAGTAAGGATGTAAACCAATGCTGCCATCGAAAACAACGCCCAACCAGTGATGTTATTGATTTTCTTGTAATTCAACATAATGCTATTTATCGTAATTAATTAAAAATATTATATTTCGTATGCAATCTAAGGAGCGAAAATAGTTAAATTTTTATTAGTCTAGCCTATTTTTTAAAAATTTTACTTTTTAATAATCGGGGTTTCTAACACAAATTCCTTTTCGGAGGGATAAATCTCTAGCACCTCTACCTCATAAACACGTAGTTGATGTTTTTTGGCAAACGTTTTAGCATCATTGTAAATTTTAGACGCCATGGAAAAATGAGCGTTAATATCGGTACGAATAACTTGTCGTGCAGGAATAAACACCCGTTCAAACCCCTTGGGCAGCATACGCCTATTGGTATCTGGCAGCAGGATGCCGACAAAAGCATCTGCGGTGCCGTCACCTTTATCGGGATTGTTTACATAATAAGCCGCAAGTTGTCCTTTCACAGTGCCCGACTTTATTAAATCGGCAGCGGTGCTAAAACATACCGCAAAGGCTTTATTTTTAACAGAGCCTTTGTAATGTTGGGCAATCAAAACCCTTGGAGAAGTAATGAGGATAGTGCTACGCGACTTTTCAAAGCCGCCCATGTTGATATAAAACCCAATGGAGACACTGGCAATCAGCAAAATAACAGCAAAGATGATGTAATAATGTTTTTTCATTCTATTTTAAAATTTGGCTCTAGATGATTTTCTGTGGGTAGAGAAGTTATAAGTATTTATGCTAGAATTTGTAAGCTATTTTATTTTTTTAGATACTATGATTTTAATTTTATTCAATAGTATTGTAATACAGTATTTTATTAATTATTAGGGCGATTCCCTTCGGGACCGTGCTTTCGCAACTCGCTTTTTTCTTAGTTATCAACTATTTGTGTTTCAATTTAAGCATAAAACAACTAAGAAAAAGTGCTCAAACAATTGCTCAATCACTATCGCAAATTCACACATCACCTCAACTATATGCTATTACCCACAGTATTTCACTTAGAGCCTAAAATTTGCCTTGCAATGTACTAATTATTATCACAAAATTGAAGGCAATTGAGCGACCCTATTGATAAATGATGTTTAATACGACAAACCAGCAATTTCACCTGGCGCTAATCGGAAAGGCACAAAATCATGGTCCGTAATGTCACAGGAAATCGTCATGGCAGCACAATATGTATTGCCATAATAACTTGCCACGGCTACTTCTGAGGCATCTCTTCCATGCGCAATTTTCACCAAACTGTTTAAAGAAGCCAAACGTGTAGGATCAAATACAATCCAATACCCACCGAGATACGCTTCAAAACAAGCATGCAAATCGGGAGGCGACATGTCAAAGGCGTAGCCAGTAAAATACCGTGCAGGAATATCAATGGCACGACACAAGGCAATCGCCAAATGGGCAAAATCTTTACAAACCCCCATTCTTTGAATAAGCGTATCACAAGCCGACACATTAGCAGACGTAGAACCCGGCCTATAATCTATGGATTCAAAAATCCAATCGTTGATGGCCAAAACCTTGGCATAATTATGGGGTAAATGGCCAAATTTACGGGTAGAAAAATGGATAAGTTTATCTGACTCACAATGCCTACTCGGAGCAATATACGGCAATACCTCATGGTGAAGTGCCATGATTGGGATAGGCTTCAGTAAGTCGGCTTCTTGAATAATTTGATAATGGGCTAGCACTTCCGCTTCATAAGCAATAGTGAACGTTTTATTCGCCTCAACCTGTAGTTTAATAAAACGGGTATCATTATTAATCAATGTGAATTCTTCAAATACAATACCGTCCGTAAGGGATAGTTTTTCATGTATTATCGACTGATTTAAAGAGGGCGCCGCTTGAATATTAAAGAAAAAAGTAGTGTCGCTATAAACGTCGTAGGTTAACTCGCTTGCTATTTTGAATTTCATAGCCGAAAGGTAGTGAAAATATAGTGAGTTCAACGAGATAATGTTTCTGCCGTTGTTGGTCTTCTTGACCAACAACTATATGGGTTAAGTCGGAAGTTTATTATTTTCTGCCGTTGTTGGTCTTCTTGACCAACAACTATATGGGTTAAGTCGGAAGTTTATTGTTCTGCCGTTGTTGGTCTTCTTGACCAACAACTATATGGGTTAAGTCGGAAGTTTATTATTTTTGAAGAAGTTTTCTGTCGTTGATTTCTATGTTTCAAACAAGCGAACTTGTATAAATCATAGAAATCAATGGCGAAAATGAGGACTAGAGAAAAACTCTAATTTTGACTGGCGTTGCAAACGCCACTAGTAGATTGTCTCATAATTGGCTCACAATGAATAAAAACTAAATTCTGCCGTTGTTGGTCTTCTTGACCAACAACTCTATGGGTTAAGTCGGAAGTTTATTATTTTTGAAGAAGTTTTCTGTCGTTGATTTCTATGTTTCAAACAAGCGAACTTGTATAAATCATAGAAATCAACGGCGAAAACGAGACTAGAGAAAACTCGCTTGCTATTTTGAATTTCATAGCCGAAAGGTAGTAAAAATATAGTGAGTTCAACGAGATAATGTTCGAAACAGGCATTAAAAAAAGCCCATAATTAAACTAATTATGGGCTTTGAAATAATTTTTATCCTTCTTTAATAACCACTTTTGATATGAACTGTTAATGAATGTTCGCCTACCCGAACACCTTCAAACAATTTAACTTTTTTACCTTCTAAATGACGGTACACATACTTGAGTAAGGCATCATCACTTGCTTCCACATTTGAAATCGTAATCACCCCTTGTTCATTGATGGCGTAGGTTAAAATCGCTACACCACTGGGGTTTTCTATTTCATTCATGGTCAACAATTTAACCAAATTATGATTAAACTTAGCCATGGAAACAGTTTCGGCATTTGCAGTATTGCTTAAGGTAGCACCACCGAAGGCAAACACCTGTAAACTTAACAAACCTGTTAAGGTTAACGCGAGTATATATTTTACCGTTTTCATAATAGAGAATTTAAAGGTTCAATTGTACTATACCTGAGGCCTTGTACGAAACAGGTTTTCAATAGGTTATACCAAAAGTTAAAAAATTTTATGACCGTTAAAAAATGCCCCCTGTATTTCAATTGGAGAAGCAAAGGTCTGAATTTATTGATATTATCAATGCAAAATAATACCTTGCGACAATGTCATTTTTTAAAATGACCATACTTCTTAAAAATTCTTCCCATGAATAAATGGTACAATATAAAAATCATAGCAAATGTCTATTTGCTGGCCTTAAGTATTTTCTTATGTTTTAGGCTGCTCTTATTTTATTCGGAATATGACAAAGCGGGATCGGATATCGCCTTAATACTTGAATCGTTTTGGATAGGCGAGCGTTTTGACATTGTCATCAGTGGGTATTTCCTCATTTTGCCATTCAGCATCTTGTCTGCCTGCATTATCTACAACAAAGACAGTAAACCCTATCAAAAAAGTTTATTTTACTTTATTTTCATTTTGTTCACCGTTGCCTTTTTGATTTGTGCGGTGGATATTCCGTATTTCAACCAGTTCTTTTCTAGGTTTTCTATGAATGCATTTCAGTGGATGGACAACCCTGTGTTTGTATTTAAAATGATTGCCCAAGAACCTAAATATTATGGTGTCTTGTTGCCATTTATGCTCTTAGACGGACTGTTTTATTGGCGACTAAAAAAAATATTGCGTTACGAAACGGCAGACAACGACCAAAAAAAGTGGGTCAAAACAACGGTATTTGCCTTGGTTTTTCTTCTTATTTTTATTGGGATAAGAGGGCGTGTACAACAAAAATCACCTATCAGGGTGGGTACAGCCTATTTTTCTGACAATGCATTTTTAAACCAATTGGGGTTGAATCCTGTGTTTACCTTGATGAGAAGTTTCTTCGACAGTATCGACAAAAGAAACCAAAGCATTACTTTAGTCGATGACCAAGAAGCCATTGCCAATGTGCAACAATACCTCCACATCGACAAACCCTACGACCAAAAATCTCCTATTTCGAGGTACGTGAATTTTGATACCAGTAAAACACCTCCTTACAATGTGGTGTTGGTCATTATGGAGAGCATGAGTGCTACCAAAATGGGACGACAAGGAAACCCTTATGGCCTTACCCCATTTTTAGATAGCCTTTCCAACAATTGTTATTACTTCGAAAATGTGTACACGGCAGGCATTCATACCTTCAATGGCATTTTCAGCACGCTTCACTCCTTTCCGGCCCTTTTCAATCAGCACCCGATGAAAGAAATTAATCCGGTTAAATACAATGGCATGGCCAATATTTTAAGAGGAAAAGGATATTCCACGACCTTTTTATTGACCCATGATGGACAGTTTGACAATGTAGAAGGATTTTTAAGAGGCAATGATTTTGAGACCATAATCTCCCAGGCAAATTACCCTTCAGCAGAAGTTAAAACGACATTAGGGGTGCCTGACGACTATTTATTTAGGTATTCAATCCCTGTCATCAATAAGTTACATGCGTCTAAAAAACCATTTTTTGTTTCCTTCATGACAGGCTCTGACCACGGTCCATTTTATGTGCCCGAGTACTTTAAACCCAAAAGTGAAGACCGCGCCTTTAAAACCGTAGAATACGCCGATTGGTCGCTGCGTAAATTCATCAACATGGCTTCTAAACAAAAATGGTTCGACAATACCGTATTTGTTTTTGTAGCAGACCATGGCAATCCGATGAGGATTTTCTATGACATTTCGCTCGATTTTCACCATACGCCTTTCATAATTTATGCGCCTAAAATATTAAAAGAAAACAAAGTATTTGACTGTATCGGTGGACAAATAGATGTGTTTCCAACCGTGATGGGCATTTTAAAACAATCGTATGTAAACAATACCTTGGGCATAGATTTGTTAAGAGAAAAAAGACCTTATATCTATATCAATGATGATGATAAATTTGGGGTTTTAGACAAAGAACATTTACTGATTGTGAAAGAAAACAGTGCCAGTACTTTGTTTAAATACAGAAAATTCAATAAAAAGAATTACAAAAATGCCTATTTGCCTTTGGCGAAAGACATGGAAAAATACGCCAAATCAAACATGCAAGTGTTTCAATACATCTCCTTAAAAAACAAAATCAAACAATAACGTCAGGAGTCCATGGTTTGGTACCAGCCATTGTCGGCAATCATTTTTTCGACTTTTTCGTTGACCAAAAACTTGATCGCTTTTTGTTCTTGAATCAATGAGCGAATATACGTGGCAGAAATATCAAAAAGTGGTACCGACAAAAAGGTCACTTTAGGATGCGATTTCAGGGCACATTCGGCCGTATTGGGTCTAGGATACACCAACAATTGGGCTTGTCGTAAAATATCCTCGTAATCGTTCCATAAATGAAAATGCACCAAATTGTCTTCGCCTAGCAATAATTTAAAGGTCATTTCGGGATATTGTTCGCACAAGCGATGAACGGTAGTCACCGTATAATTAGGTTTAGGCAAACCAAACTCTATGGTACAAGTTTTAAATAAAGGTTGGGATTGAATACTCTCTTCCACCATCATCAAGCGATCGTGCTCCGCCAACAAATCGCCTTCTTTTTTAAATGGATTTTGTGGCGAAATCACAAACCATACCTCCTCGGCAAAGCCATGGGTAAGCGCTGCTTGTGCAATCACCAAATGGCCATGGTGAATGGGGTTAAAGGAACCAAAAAAAAGAGCAATATTCATAGTGTACTATTTTAGAAAACTTTCGCCAAGGGTGATTACCAAATTGGCAATGATACGACACGCAACCAAACCGCCATTGAAGCATCGCAAATATATTCATTTTCAAATGCAATCTACCTGTTTGGGCTTGCCTTTTTACACCAGTCATCGCACAAACAATAGCCTAAAGGACAAGGGAAGTTTATAACATACCTAATCATTTTCTAGCATTTATTGCATACTTTTGAATTCCTTAACAAGACCATTCGATGCACTTGTTTTAAAATTGCAGTCACTCCATCGTTCAATCATTTGTCTATGCCCCCAATCAAAACCGCCATTTGTTCTTTTGGCATGTCTGGAGAAGTATTTCACGCCCCCTTGCTCAGTGCCAATGCAGGTTTTGAGTTGACAACAATTTTACAAAGAAGCAGTGACAGTGCGTTGGCGATTTATCCTGCGGTAAAAATTGCCAAAGATTTTAAGGAGATTTTGGAAGACGATACCATTGAATTGGTCATTGTCAATACCCCAAATACCTTGCATTTCGCCATGGCCAAAGCAGCTTTGGGAGCAGGGAAACATGTGGTGATAGAAAAACCAATTACCCCTACAAGTGCAGAAGCAGCCATCTTGATTGACTTGGCCAAAGCGCAACATCTTATGCTTTCGGTGTTTCATAACAAGCGTTTGGAAAATGATTATTTGACTTTAAAATCAATCCTAGACAAAAACCTTGTTGGAAAACCTGTGGCCTTGCACTGGCATTACGACCGTTTTCGCACCCATATTACCCATAAAAAATGGAAAGAAAATAACCTTCCCGGTGCAGGTACTTTGTACGATTTGGGATCGCATTTGATAGATTCGGCACTAAGTTTATTTGGCGTTCCTGAAGCGGTGACGGCCAATGTAAGGATCTTAAGAGACGGTGGCAAAAGTACCGACTGCTTCAGCGTACGCCTCGATTATCCAACGCTTGCGGTGCATCTGTCATCGAGCACCATGGTTAGAGAAGCAGGGCCGCAATTGATGTTGCATGGCACCTTGGGTTCGTATGTAAAATACGGATCCGATCCACAAGAGGTACAACTGAAAGCAGGTTTACGTCCGGGCATGGAAGGCTGGGGAATGGAAGATAGTACCCTTGCGGGAATACTACATACCGAAATTGATGGGAAAATTGTCCGTAAACCAATTGTCAGTGAACGAAGCTGTTACGAGCACTATTACGACAATATTTTCAAGGCCATTCGCCATCAAACGCCACTGTTTGTACCGGCAGAACAAGCTTTATTGACTATTAGAATCATTGAACTGGCCGAAAAAAGTCACGCGGAGAAAAGAACGGTTTTGAGTGATGTGGGTATTAGGTATTAGGTACAAAGTATTAGGTACAAAGTATTAGGTACAAAGTACAGGGTACAAAGT
>JBIKPL010000151.1:0-6796 GCA_044357485.1 Cytophagales bacterium | reverse complement strand
AAGCTATTATACACAGGAATATATTGTAGGAGACAAAGAATATTCATTCCACCCCTTAGTAATTGATAACAAAATAGTTAGCTACGTTTGTATAGAATTTCAATACGACACCCAAACACCCATAGCTTTAAAAACATCATTTTTGTACCGTAGAAAAGTTACGTTAGCGCCAAAACATGTAAGCACCATTGAAAACATTTTAAAAGCTATCGATTACAACGGATTTTGTTGTGTCGACTTTAAAATACAAGACCATGAGCTACAGATTTTTGAAATAAATCCAAGACTAGGTTATAATGCAAGACCCTATATCCATACCTATTTGAGACATCTTCAAGTTGATGATCAAAAAACCATATTTTAATTAAATGAAAATACTGCTCCTAAACGACACAGATTCACCAATTGGCGGAGCTGAATTAATGACGTTAACATTGAAAAATGAATTTCAAAAAGCAGGTCATGACGTGCGTATATTTTCTTCCAATGCCGCAAGCAAAATTGGAAACAACTTTTCTGATTACCACTGCTTTGGTACATTAGGTAAATTCAGAACCTTAAACCGTGCCTTTAATTTTTCTGCCTATTGGGAATTGAATAAAGTATTGAAAACTTTCAAACCTGACGTGGTCCATATTCGCATGTTTTTCACTCAAATTTCACCTAGTATTTTACCGCTGTTGAAAAATATACCAACCGTTTATCATGCTACATGGCTAGAAACTGTTTGTCCTAAAGGCTCAAAACTTTTACCCAACAATACCATTTGTAAAGACAATGTGGGGATTAAATGTTTTACCAATCATTGTCTTTCTGCTCCGGCATGGGTGTCATTGATATTTCAAAACAAACTTTTTCATGCCTACAAAAACCATTTTAACGCTATTGTAGCCAACAGTAATTCGGTAAAAAACCATTTACTACAACATCAAATAGCACCAATTGAAGTCATTTACAATGGGGTACCCGACTGTGTAGTTGAACAAACATTTTCAGAATATCCATCTATATCTTGCGCTTCAAGGCTAAGCTGGGAAAAAGGAATCGATATTTTGATCGCTGCATTTGCTAAGGTTGTAAAAGAATATCCCAAAGCATCCTTAATTATTGCAGGAGATGGCCCAGAAAAACCAGCACTTGAAAAACAAATCTTGCTACTTAATTTACAACATAACATTAGATTAATTGGTCAAAAAACAAGAATTGCATTAGACGAATCCTTATCAGAGGCCTGGGTACATGTTGTACCAAGCAGATGGGAAGAAGGTTTTGGCTTAACAGCTGCAGAAGCAATGATGAGGGGAAAGCCTGTGATTGCAAGCAAGAGTGGCGGATTAGCAGAAATAATCATTGATCACCAAACTGGTTTTTTAATTGATGCCAACAACCAAGAAGCACTAGAAACAAAACTATTGACCTTGTTTAACAATAAAAACCTAGCCATCGAAATGGGAGAAAAAGGCAAAAAAAGGGCTAAAAATTATTTCACTGAAACCATTTGTGCAAATAATTTCTTAACCTTGTATCAACAATTGTTATCCAAAAGAATTTAGTGTAAATAATTAGAGTTATAAATTTAAAAACTATATAAATACTTTTGCTCCTTCTGTACAGTTTTTACAAATTTCAATCTCTTTTCTTGAACTAAGTAATGAAGCTCTAAATTTTTTATATTCTTCACTGTTCCATACATTTTTAAATGTAGTATTTTGTAAATCACCTAATTTAAAATGGGCATCTTTATCAAATTATACCTTTGCCTCTAAACACAATTTATTAAATGAAAACAACAGAACTTGATAACATACTCATACATATTGGCTATGGTAAAACTGGTACAACATGGCTACAAGAAAATCTATTTAATTTCGATAATCCTACATTTAATAATTTATCAAAAAAAGATAAAATCCAATCTACATTAGCTAATAACTTTTTTGTAGATAAAGATAAATATCCTCTTTCATTTTTTGATGAAAATACAGGAAAAATTCAACAAGAGTTTGATGACATTATAGACTTTCACAAAAACAGAAAGTCAAATTATTGGGTATTATCTGAAGAACAACTTTCAGGGTCGGTTATTTTTGGAGGATATGATTCTCGGAGAAATGCTACACTTTTAAACAAACATTTCCCTAAAGGTAAAGTGTTAATAGTGATTAGAGAACAAAAAAAAATAATTCAATCTTATTATTTTCAATACCTATTTGGAGGTGGTACAATGAATATTCTTAAATATTTGAAACCAAAAAAAACTAATTTTCAACCAGCATTTTCACCTTTATATTACAAGTATAGCTATTTGATTAAAGAGTATTATACATTATTTGGGAAAGAAAATGTACTTGTATTGCCCTATGAATTATTTTTAAACGAACCTGAAAAGTTTATAAATAAAATTGGAGAATTATGTTCATTAGAAATAGATTGCACAAATCTAGATTTTAAAACTAAAGCAAATCTTAGATCAAACAACTTTATATTGTACTATTTAAGACGTTTAAATACATATACCAGATGTTCTGTAACTAACAATTATAAACTTTCAGAATCACCTATTTTACAAAAAACATTAGCAAAAAGCTTTTGGTTTTTAAATCATTTTATCCCAAAATTCTTGAATAAAATTGCATTTAAAAAAGTAAGATTAGAAGTAGAAAGTTTCATTGGTGACTACTATATAGAAGATAATAAACAACTTGAAAAATTAATAGACTACGATTTAAAACAATATGGTTATTATTAATGATTGCAGTGCCATTACTTCAATTAATCTACGCTGTTAAACTTATACAAACAATTTTTATCCAAAAGTATATACGGCAAATAATATTTAACAAGCAACAGTAAATCGCTTAGCACTATTAATTTAAAACTGAATATTACAACTATTTATATATAATATTACAAAAAAATTACACTATGCCCATATTATCAATCGTACTAGAAACATTTAATGCCCAGAAAGAAGTTAAAAACAAATTGGCAGAAGTTTTAGAACAACTTAAGTTACAAACCTACCCGCAGGAGAAAATGGAAATATTAATTGCCATTGATCCTAAATCAGTAGAGATGATTTCATTTTTAAATACCAATTATCCACAACACCAATTGGTTTTAGTTGAAAATTCAAGCTATAATAATTTAAAATATTTTGGACTCAAAGCTGCCAAAGGTGACTTTGTAGCCCTTTTAGACAGCGATTGCATTCCTAGTTTAGGATGGGCCCAAAGCATTGTAGACACCTTAGGAAGTGGAATTGATTTCGTTGCCGGAAAAACAAGATACTCTAGAGAAAGTTGGTTATCAAGACTTTTCAGCATTTTTAGTTTCGGTGATATTTATAACAATTCCAAAGGAGAAGCCAATAGGTTTGCTGAAAATAATGTTGCTTTCAGCAGAGCCATTGTAGACCAATTCAAATACGACGATAGAAGAAAAAGATATTTTGGCAGCAGCTTAATATCCAGCGATTTGAAATCAAAAAACTACAAATTTGTATACAATCCCAAACAAGCAACCGTACATTTTGATGAAGGATTAATCAACCAATTTGAGATGAGGTTTAGGTCAGGACACGATGCGGTTATGGTAAGCCGTAATGATACCACAGGGGTTGTACCAGAAACTAAATATTTGAAATTCGGTTTGGCATTGCCATTTATTATAGCAGCAAGAAGAATAGTACATGACTTGTTTGTGCTCACAAAAAACAGGCAAGATTTGGACATTTCATTACCTGAAGTCCCTCTATTTTTGATTGGTTGTGTATTTTTCAGGCTATTTGAAATCATTCCTGGCGTCATTACCATCATCCACCCAACGTATTTAAAAAAGAAATATGATTGGTAAACTTGGGGCATCACCCTTTAAACTTTCAACTTTACAACTTTCTACTTTACACTTTCTACTTTACACAACACTCAACATTTATCCCGAGTTTATCGGAACTAAACACTCAACACTCCTTACCTGTTGCTTTTGAGTTTTTCAGCAGACCCTAGTTAAATTTTAACCTGTAGTGTCAAATAAAAACTTCGACCATCTGAAGGCAGAATCCCTGGACCATGATAGCCAGTCGCTCTTCTAGTGAAATACATGCTATTGGTTAAATTATTAATACTGCCTTCTAATTTAAACATTTTAAACGCATACGACATGCTCAAATCAAGAATTTCGTAGGCTGGAATAAGGCCTACAATAGAGGTGGCTTCCCCTTTGATTGCATTGGTTGCATCCGAAAACTGGTCTGAGGTATAATTGTATTGTAAGGAAGCTTTTAGATTTTTGTACCCTCCTCGAATACCATATTTCAAATTGAAATTGGGCACAAATTCTACTTGATTCCCGGCTACACCAGTCAAACCACTTTTGTTATATTTTGAATGAATGATGGCAACATTTGCAAACAAAGCAGTGGTCCAATTTACTGTTTTAGGGACCAATATTTTTAACACATCCGCTTCGGTATACGATTCAACGCCAAAAACATAGGCTTGTGCAATATTGGTACGTTTTCGCAACACCCTATTCTGATTGTCATACAATTGCATTTCGCCAATTTTATTGTCATAATTCAAATAAAACAAACTTACATCATAATTGATTTTTTTGGTTCCTTCGCTCCTAAGTCCTATATCTAACGAATACCCTTTTTCATCTTTCATATCAGGATCAATGATCAATGAAGGATTAGTGATTTGCATATCACTAAATGTGATGGACCGATAATTTTGAGAAACATTAGCATAAACATTCAATTTTTCTATAGGCTTATAACTCAACCCAAGCCCAGCCAGTATAAAATTTCGTCGATTTTGTTTGTTTTCATACCCCGAAGGAAGTATTGTTCTGTTACCAGCTAGGTCGTCTTCAAAACGAAAATAAGTACCCTCTGCTATGGTATGGATATATTCGTACCGTAAACCCGGTGTAATAGAAAACTTATCGGTTATATACCAAATATTTTCAATAAATAAAGAAACATTTTGATTAGGAAAAGTATAATCACTGCTGAGTAAGTTAGAAGGGGTAACATAATTAAAATCAGCCGTTTTCGTCGTACTTCCCAAGCCTTGGGTACTGTGGTTAGTTCCTTTATAATACCTGGTACCGATTAAAAAAACAGACTGCCGCTTGAATAAAGTATACCATTTTAAAAATCGAGCTTCAGCGCCCCAATTGGTAAATGTTCCTTTAATTAAATCTCGTGTAGCATTATCGTCCTGCGTTTCAACCCTGTTTGGTCTAAAACCAAGGGAATATCGGTAAGCGGAAAGTCCAAAAAAACGAAAATTAAATTCGTTGGAAATATTAAATTTATAATTATAATGCAAGGCAAGCATATTCCAATTCACTTTAAACCAGTTTCTTTCGCGATTTGATTGTTGCGGATGGTTATAAAACATTTTGTCGGACAAGCCACCTGGCTGTTGTGCCAAATAATCCATGTGGGTAATGTCTATCCCCACAGTCGCTTTTTCTGAAAGTTTATAATTGACATTGCTGAAGAAATTATAATTGTCAAAATGGGCATTGGGTCTCCAGCCATCGCCTTTTTTATATTGAAAATAGGTATAGTAACTCAATTTACCAACCGTACCGCTCAAACTTGTAAACGTGTTATAAAAGCCAAACGAACCCACACTTTGTCGTGCGGTGACTTGCAGTTTTTTTTCGGCTACTGGTTTTCTGATTACAAAGTTTATTAAGCCCCCAAATTGCGTTCCATATTGTAAGGAAGCGGCTCCTCTTACAATCTGAATTTTTTCAATGGCTTCGGTAGGTGGTGTATAATAGCTTTCAGGATATCCTAAGGCATCCGCGCTAATGTCATAACCATTTTGGCGTACATTAAAATTTGACGTACGGTTGGGATCCAAGCCTCTTGCTCCAACGCTCAGTTGTAAACCTGAACCATCATTTTCAAAAATATTTAAACCTGCTACCCTTGCATATACCTGACGTGCATTATTGGTTGACAAATTGGCCACCAACTGGTCGGGTATAATTACTTCCGATTTTTTCCCTTCATAAATGCCCATATTTTCGACACCTTTCATGCGGTTATGGGTTTGCTTTGCAACGACAGTAACCTCTTGAGTAAATTGATGGGAGGTAACTAGCTTTATGGTCATCGTTTCGTTTTTGCCACGGATGTCAACGGCCTGTTTAGTATGTTTAAAATCTAAACTTGTCACATGAATCATATAATGTCCATCTGGCAAATTATAAAAATTGAAATTACCCAAAGCATCAGCAAAAGTAACCTGGTGCTTATTGATATATACTTTACAATGATCAAATGTAATAGAGTCTTGCGTGGCAACAAGTTTACCGGACAAGGTATGTTGCGCAAACAACCTAGAGGTAAAAAAACTCATCAGTATAATCAATACAGCTTTAATTTTCATGCTATTGGTATTCATTGAAAACTTTTTTTCAAATTAAATATTTTATAAATATACAACTCCACACCTTGACGCTGCTATTCTTGGTAAAGCAAAATCCAGGTTTTATGCGTTAAGGATTCCTCTTGTGTAGCCAAATCAATATCAGGTGCCACCAATGGTCTTCCCATCACGCCGTTTAATGACACATAAGAATCGACATACACTTTTGGTTTTATAAAACCTTTTTGACGATAATGGTCTCTTAGGAAATGGGCAAATTGCAAAATCATATCGGGTTGTGTCGACATCATTTTTTCTTGTAACACCGATAAAAAATCGGCATTATTGACCACCAACTTTTTTCCTGTCATATCCCTGATGGTAAATTCTGCAAATCCCGC
>JBIKPL010000150.1:0-6863 GCA_044357485.1 Cytophagales bacterium | reverse complement strand
TTTGAAACCAAAGCACCTCAACTTTCTTTGGCAAAAAAAGCGGTAGAATCTTTTTTACAACAGCACACTATCCCTTTAGACATCTTAACAGCATTTAATATTACAAATCCCAAAGTACATGTAGGAGATATAGCCAGTGGAGATCAATTCATAGCTGCAAAAAACACCAAACATGCCTTACAAAAAAACTTACCAAGTATTCTTTGTGTAGAAATGGAAGGCGCGGCACTTGCCCAAGTATGTGATGAATTCAATGTTCCTTTTACCATCATCAGAACCATCTCAGACAGTGCAGACCATGAGGCGCACCTAGACTTCCCTAAATTTATCAATGCAATTGCCAGTAAATATGCCGTGGGAATTTTACAGGAATACTACAAACTACTAACCAATAGCTGATTTGAAATATGATTTCTAATTCAAAAAAAGCATTAATATACACTACAAAATCATTTATGTTTTAATATCCACAATTCCACCGCTTCTTCCCCTCGCCAATGTTGGTTTCTTTTGGTTTTCGTAGACGCATCTTTTACCGATTTTTTAAAACATTTATCTAACACATAGCGACCTCCATGAAGAAGCTCATTTTCAATAGGATGATGCTTGGTTACGTTTGTAATTTGTCCTAGATTGGAAAATAACAACACAATGCTACCATCAGGAAGCAATCGTTTTTTTGCTTCTTCAAAAAAATCAGAAAACAAGGTTTCATTGTAATAAATAGCTTCATCGAGTCGTCCTAAATCGTGTGAAGCGGGCAACCAAGGTGGATTAAACACAATTAATTCGGTTTGTTTTTCCCATTTCCCAAACAAATGACCATAATCAATTTCTATCTTACGGGCTAACTTAGTACCGTTCATAGACTCATTTAAACCTATAATGGCATTTGGATTAAGGTCTGTTCCGAATGATTTTTGAAACCCATGTTTTACCATTAACAATGATAAAATACCACTGCCAATACCGACATCAATGGCAGACTTTTTTAATCCTTGGTAATGTTTTAACCAGTTATCAAAAAGAAACAAATGCTCAAAACGTGTGGGAAAATATACCCCATAATAAGGGTGCAACTTGTCTCTTAATACCGGAATAACGATGCCATTACAATACCATTGCCAAGCACTATTTAAGCCTTGAACTTGTGGAAAAGGTAAAATAAAATCAGTTGTTTCAGGATATAATTTTGCTAGCCAACCTATTGAGGGTGCTTTTTTAACATTTAAGTGATGGTCTTTAACTGCTATGACAATAAGGTTAGATAACCTTCTATATTCGGCGCGAAATGCCCGCTGTTCTTGAAATGTTTCGTTGGCATAATTCTTTTGAAGGTATTGGTACAATTCATTTAAAAGGACCAATCCATTGCTAAAATACTCCTCAATTAAAACATATTCCCCTGCAATCAATGCCTCAATAGTGTCTATAATAGGTGTTTCACGTACAAAAGACAACATTTCAACACCCAATGGTAAGGGTTCTGGTCTGTTTATTTTTAATACTGAAGGAGTTAATTCATTTTTCATTGTTGCAAGATAATGAAAAATGAATTAGTAAGCAGTAGTTGACCTAAAGATCCTTTCTTGGGTATTTTTCCATCCCTACAGCAATTTACCAATGCTATCTTATCCCCAGAGCAAGGCAATTCTAACTCGCAATATTACATGTTATCCCAAAAAAATAAGCCTCTGATTATGGATGCTATTAATGAAGCATACATAAACAGAGGCTTAAAATCAAACTAACTAATAAAGTTAGTTCAATATTATTTATTGATAATCAAAATAAATAGTTTGGTTACTCATTTCTGATTCATAAGAAGTCAAATCAGCTGAATTTGAAGTATAATCAATCGTAATGATATCCATGTTTTTAATCACATTGTTTACGACATTATAATTTAAAGTATTCATAGAAGAAGAAACAACCGCTTTACCTGCGTCTTTGTTATTCAAGTAAGTATAAGAAGTTTCGTTTAAAACGTTACCTCTTTTTTTCATCCCATTTGGATTTTCTGTCGTTGAATAGCTCGTTTTAGGTGTACTGCCTGCAGCTACAATAGAAGAATAAGCCGCTGTTCTACTTGTATATTTACCATTAATCTTTTGTTTCGCAGAATTAGTATAATTAAACATACGTTCTTCTTTTACAATATTGTTGTCTGCATCAAAAGTTAAATAAGTAGTATCTTTATCATAACCAGAATTAGTACGATAATAATTACCATAACTACGAACTCTCAATACAGGAGAACCTGTAGTAAAAGTAGTGGTATCATAACCAGAAATTGCTCTTACCAAAGCATTTCCAGAATATTCATAATTAATGGTTGAATTTGTATATCCTCCATTTGTTTCGACTACTTTAGAAACCAACCCATTAGCACCATATGTTAGTGTTGTTAAATTACCAACATTACCTGAAGTTGAATTCTGAATAGTGTTTAATGTACCATCAAGGTTATAACTGAATACATTTTTACTCGTTCCGTTAACGATAGAATAAATTTGATTTAAGCTATTGTACTCGTACTTTTCAGTTGATAAACTACCACTAAGTTTATCCAAAGTGGTAACTTGATCAAAGTTTTTTGATGGAACTGGATCGCTCTCCTTTTTTTTACATCCAAATAATAAAGTAAACGCAAGCATTGAAACTAAAAGACCTGTTTTTTTCATTGTAAATTTGTTTAAATTTTTATGTGTTAAATTGTTAATAATTTGCAATATAAAAAAACATAGCTAGTTTCCATACTTTAAGTTGAAATTCTTATTCAATTTAACGAACTAAATTTGAAATCCTATAATTAAAACGGTCTTCACAAAAATTTCAAAAAGATGACTCAAACAAAAATAATTTATGGATGAAACATTTATTCCTCCCTAATTTAATGGCAAATGCGCACTGAAAAGAATGATTTTTCGTAGGCCATAATAAATACCAAACCTTAATTTTATTTATCTAAACCATCAACAGCCACCCCCATCGTACCTTTTACATCTACAATTGTTTTTAAGGCATTGTTTGTAATGTAAATTTCTCTAGGACTTAAATCCACTAATTTACCATTTAAAAGCACATTAGACGCGACGCGATTGTTGGTTAGGGCTTTTTGTAATAAATCTTTGCTGTCTTTAAGTTGTTGAGCGATAGAATATTTAAAATAAGGAGCCATAATTTTAACAAATTTATCATGCGCCATCCAGTTTGCTGATTTGGCCAACACATTTTTAGTACTGATATCATAATCAAGTGCGTCTAAATAAATGCTAGCACTTGCTTGGTCATATTTAGGAATACCCGATAAATATACGGTACCTTTTAAACTTCCAATCATATCAACCTTCACCACAATTTTATCATTGCTGCCATACAAATCAAAGTCAGTAATGGTGATTGATTTTTTGCCATCAAAATTAAAGGTTTTATTTACCAAGCTCGATTTGGCTAATTCTTTAGCAGCAGCAAAAGTTAAATCGGCTGCCATCACAATTGAAAAAGCATTTCCAGCGGCTTTCACAATTTTCAAATTAGGTAAAGCCACATTGCTTGCTAAAGGCGCATCGCCCACAAGCACCTCCGTAATGGCTTTAATACCAATGGTTGAATTTAACTTTCCACTTTGGCCGTTTATGGGGGTCATAAAAATTTCGGAAGGTGTTATCTTCAAATTGGTTTTATAAACCGAGGAAACCTCAATTGGTTTTTGAATCATTTTCCAAGCATCAATAACGTATTTTTTTAAATCTACGGCTTGTTGTGCTTGTTCATCTATAATTGGGGTAAGTTTGCTTTGTTGTGTTTTAATTAAAACATCCACCACATTATTTAAAGGAATTTCAAAAGGCCCCCACTTTAAAGTTGGTTTTTGAATCCAATCATAACTTTTAATCTGGGTTTGGGTATTGATTCCATAACTCGCATTTAAAGCTACTTTGGTTTCAAAATTTAAAGCAATGGCAAATTCAGTTTCTTCATAATGAGATATAGGAATTCCAAATTGCTCCACCTTAAAACCTCCCTTTAACCATATTTTTAAAGGAACACGGTACATAATAACATCACCGAGCGCCTTAATGGTGATGTCATCTTGCTTATAAACTTTAAGCATTAAATTGTCACCACCGTTATTTTCAAGACTATTATCTTCGTACAACAACCCTTTTAAAGAATTGTTTACGAGCTTATTAATCTGTGCTAATTCAATTTCTACTGGAATACTTATCGAAGAATATTCCGGTTTATATTCTTTTACTATATACGCTTCCGTTGGTTTATCGGCGACTATACTTTTGGTACATCCAAAAGACAACAATGAAACTGCAATTATGAAATAATGTACTTTAGAAAGTATGGTTTGGTAAATCATATCCTTGAATTATAAATTAGCCTACAAAATTATTTAATAAAATTGAATAATGGCAACATTATAAAAATTAAAATCAATTCGTACCTAATTGAAGAATAATTATAAAACGATGTACTTCAATTCATCCTTTAAATATTAAAAACCTTAAGAAGAGTCATTTAGGTAAACTTCAATTATTTTAAAAAGTTAATAAAATCCTAGTATACATATTTTACATTTTTATGTAACTTGCAAGAATCGTTTACCAACCAAAAAAGGTAAACCACTCATCAAATTCGTCCATCAAATAGTACTCAAAATGAATTTCAATCCAACTTACGCAGAGAAGTTTGAAAATCGCCATATTGGCCCTAATGAATCCTCGACCGCAGCAATGCTTCAAACCATTGGGGTAGATTCTTTAGAAGAACTTATCAACCAAACAGTTCCATCTAAAATCAGGTTAAAACAAGCCTTAAACTTACCTGCAGCTGTTTCTGAATTTGAGTTTTTGAAATCATTCAAAACATTAGCACAAAAAAACAAAGTTTTCAAATCTTATATAGGCACAGGTTATTACGACACCATTGTACCGGGCGTAATTTTAAGAAATATTTTAGAAAATCCAGCTTGGTATACGGCCTATACACCATACCAAGCCGAAATTGCGCAAGGACGTCTTGAGGCATTGATCAATTACCAAACCATGGTACTTGACCTCACCGGAATGGAAATTGCCAATGCGTCTTTACTTGATGAGGCAACAGCAGCAGCAGAAGCACTTACCATGCTTTTTGCAAGTAAAAATGCTTCCAAGAAAACCGCCAATACCTTTTTTGTTTCTGAACTTTGTAATCCTCAAATTATTGAATTATTACAAACCAGGGCTAATCCACTCGACATTACGATAGAAGTAGGCGATCACCACAAAGTTGACTTATCACAAGCACATTTGTTTGGTGCACTGGTACAATATCCAGCCACCGATGGTACTGTAATCGATTATGCTACCTTCATTCACCAAGCGCATGAAAACCATGTATTGGTTGCCGTAGCGGCCGATTTACTAAGCTTAACTTTACTAAAATCGCCAGGTGAAATGGGCGCCGATGTAGTCATTGGCACGTCACAACGCCTTGGAGTACCCATGGGTTACGGAGGTCCCCATGCCGCTTATTTTGCTACCAAAGAAAGTTATAAAAGACAAGTTCCGGGTCGTATCATCGGCATTTCTCAAGATGCACAAGGCAATAAAGCCTACCGCATGGCACTTCAAACAAGGGAGCAACATATCAGAAGAGAAAAAGCGACCTCAAACATTTGTACCGCGCAAGTATTACTTTCTGTGATGGCAGGCAGCTATGGTGTTTTTCATGGCCCTACGGGATTAAAAAACATCGCTTCTCGCATCCACAGCTTAACCTATATTTTAGCCAAAAATTTACAAAAACTAGATTATTCGCTTCAAAACAATCATTTCTTTGATACCATCACCGTCACGGCCAATAACCATGGTGAACTTAAAAAATTAGCAGAAGCACAAGAAATCAACCTTCGTTATACCTTAAATAAGGTAGGGATATCTTTAGATGAAAAAACAACCCTTGAAGATATTAAAACATTGGTTTCTATTTTTGCTGCCGCCAAAGGCGTAAAAGCAAATTTTGAAGTCACAGAAGGACAAGGAATTCCGGCAGCGCTTATTCGTACGAGCAGCTACATGACCCAAGCAGTATTCAACTCATATCAATCAGAACACGATATGTTAAGATACTTAAAATCGCTAGAAAACAAAGACTTATCACTTGTTCATTCAATGATTTCTTTAGGATCTTGTACGATGAAATTAAATGCAACCACCGAAATGATTCCTGTTACTTGGCCAGAGTTTGGAGGTTTGCATCCATTTGCACCAATTGCCCAAGCAGCAGGTTACCAAGAATTATTTAAAAACCTAGAAGCGTGGCTACAAGAAATCACAGGTTTTGATGCTGTATCCTTACAACCAAATTCTGGAGCACAAGGAGAATACGCTGGCTTACTTGTCATTAGGGCTTATCACCAAAGCAGAGGAGATCACCATAGAAACATTGCTTTAATTCCGTCTTCGGCACATGGAACCAATCCTGCCAGTGCTGTAATGGCTGGCATGCAAGTGGTGGTATCGAAATGTGATGACAATGGCAATATTGATTTAGATGACCTAAGAAGACTTGCTGATATCCACAAAGATAACCTAAGTTGTTTAATGGTAACTTACCCTTCTACCCATGGTGTATTTGAAGAAAGCATCATAGATATTTGTGATATGATTCATGCACGTGGAGGACAAGTATATATGGATGGCGCCAACATGAACGCACAGGTTGGCCTTACCTCTCCTGCCAATATTGGGGCAGATGTTTGCCACTTAAATTTACACAAAACCTTCTGTATTCCTCACGGAGGTGGTGGCCCAGGAGTTGGCCCAATTGGTGTAAAAGCACATCTTGCACCATTTCTTCCTGGC
>JBIKPL010000149.1:0-6907 GCA_044357485.1 Cytophagales bacterium | reverse complement strand
ATATGCGAACTGGCAAAAGGCGGGTTATAGTAGTATTGGCTATGATTCAGTGCGTTTTTTAAAACCTAATGTAGCTACGTTTTCACTTGCTGGAACCTCTTTTTCAGCCCCGGCAGTAGCCGGATTTGTTGCCTGTATGATGCAGCATCGTCCAGGATTGTCTAGCGATAGTTTGAAATCTATTTTGTACCAATCGTCGCATTTATATCCTTATGGAAATAATTTTATAGGGTATGGTTTGCCTCAGGCTGAAGTAGCGTTGCATTTGATGAATGGAATGGATAAGGCTGCAATGACAAAGCCCATTAAAGTGGTAGGTGAAAGTGTAACCTTCACCATCGATCAACCTGAGATTACCCCAATTGTAGTGTTCCATAAAAAAAACCATCAAATAGTAGCCTATCAAGAGGAATTGAAAATTACCAATGTGAGGTCTTTTTGGCAGAAATTGTTTTTAATGAAAAGCAAACACAATGTCATTGTTATAAAAAGACAAAAAGGGATCCTTTTTAGTACTTTACAAGTTGGATTAACCATTTTTGAATTTGAATGGTAAATTTTGGATTATTACTGTTCATAATTCAATTTATTTATTGACCTTTATCATTCTAAAATGAAATAGAAAGATTAATCTTTACAAATAAAAATATAGTATACGAATAACCTTAAAATAGTATGGAAAAGATTTTAGTGCCCACTGATTTTTCAGAAAATGCAAATAATGCAGCAAAATACGCTATTCATTTTGCTCATACTACAGGAAAAGCAATTGTATTTTTTAATGTAACCCACAAAGATATTCCAACTTCTTCTGCCCATGATATATACCTTAAAAAAGTAGCAGAAGATGTCAATAAGGCCAGTTTGGCATTGCACGTTTTGGTTGAAAAAATGTATGTAGAATTGCATTTGGTAATGCCACCTAGAAGAACTTTTTTTGATGTGCAATTTGGACACAATGTGCAAGATGAAATTGTAGAAGCCGCTGAAAAACATAAGGTTACCATGATTATTATGGGTACTTTAGGGGCCTCAGGATTCAAGAAAATATTTTTTGGCAGCAATACCGTTGGCGTTTTGAAAAATGTGCATTGTCCTGTATTAGCCATTCCAGACAAAGTGAAGTATGCGGAAATCGCCCATATAGGGTATTCGTCTAACCTGCAAGATTTAGATACAGAGGTTAAACAATTGTTGCCTATAGTTAAAACGTTTAAGGCGAGCCTTGATATTTTTAATGTGCATCCTGTGTACCCTAGTTACTTTGATTATGCGAAATTTAATGCAGAGGAGCGTTTAACGGAATTGAAAAAAGAATTCCGTTATAAAAAAATGACCCTGACCCTGATCAATAGACCTAAAGAAAATGATTTAAAGGGAGGAGTCGATTATTTTATTAAAACCCATAAGCCTGATCTTTTAATTATGTTTTCTCAATCTCGCGATTGGTTTGAACGTTTAACAAATCCGAGTGCTACAGAAGAGATGGCCTTAAATCCGAAACTGCCTTTGTTATCATTTAAAGTGTAAATGATAAAAACTTGATAATCATTTGTCATTTTAAAAAAATAAAAAAAAGTCTTAAATTATGAAGTAAGATTTTATTTTTAAATTTATATTTGAGCAAATATTCAAAATTATGAGCGATTTAAAAGACGACCTTGAAATTGGAGATTCGGCGCAATATGTAAGTTTTGATGCTTACAAAACGCTAATCGATGCAGGCCTTTCTAAAGCAGATGCGATGGAGAGAGTAGGCCTTTCTGCTGAAGTAATCAAAGAATTAGAAGAAGAAGAAGCGAGTCTTGAAATTCAAGATGAGTTTGTGGAAGTGTGGGATGATGGTGATGATTTTGACGATGAGTTTGGAGGCGATTTAGACGGAAGTGCAGATGAATTTGACGATGATGAATTTAATAGTAGCGGCGGCGGTTACGATGATTTTGATTAATCTGTAGCTTTTTAGCTTACTTAATAACATATTTGTCCAAAAAGCTAGTATATTTGTGCGAATGAGAAACGGTTACATTTGTTAACCGTTTCTTTTTTTGTTGTATACCATTAACATGAATTTTAAAAAGATATAAAAGGATATGAGTCAGTTATCATACTACACGGAAGAGGGGTTAAAAAAGTTAAAGGATAAACTTTTATATTTAACAACCAAAGGACGTAAAGAAATGTCGAAGCAAATTGCAGAGGCAAGAGATAAAGGAGATTTGAGCGAAAATGCAGAATATGATGCCGCTAAAGATGCTCAAGGTTTATTGGAATTAGAGATTTCAAAATTACAAGATGTCGTGGCAAATGCTAGGCTAATCAATGAATCTGAAATAGATACCTCAAAAGTTTCTATCTTATCTAAAGTGAAAATCATTAACAAAGGTAATGGGGCAACTTTAGAATATATTCTCGTTTCAGAAGAAGAAGCCAACTTGAAAGAAATGAAAATTTCTGTAAAATCTCCAATAGGAAAAGGTTTACTAGGGAAAAAAGTAGGCGACATTGCAGAAGTAACCATTCCTGCAGGCAAAATTACTTTTGAAATCTTACACATTTCTTTAGGTATCTAATACGACTATGGCTACTATCTTTTCCAAAATAATTGCTGGCGAAATTCCTTGCTATAAAGTAGCCGAAGATCATCAGTTTTTAGCCTTTTTAGACATAAGTCCGCTAGCCATTGGTCATGTACTGGTAATTCCTAAAACAGAAATAGATTATATTTTTGACATTGATGATGATATTTATGCCGAGATGATGCTTTTTGCTAAAAAAATGGCTAAGGCGATCAAAATTGCTATCCCATGTAAAAGAGTTGGAGTGGCGGTAATTGGCTTAGAAGTACCTCATGCACATGTGCATTTAATACCTTTAAATCATGTGCAAGATATTAATTTTAGTAGGGAAAAATTAAAGCCTAGTCAAGCTGAAATGGAAAATGCCTTGAATCAAATAAAAGCAGCATTGTAATTAAAATGTTGCGGCATTCGCTTTTACAGTAGTCACTTTTTAAGGCCCCTTTTTTATTCGCCTCTGGCTATGTGCTTTTCAATCCTTCAATTGTATTAAATTAATAGTATTTTTGATAGGAATTTAGGATTTATTTTTTAAATTTGTTGGTTGTAAACTTTACTTAAATATATAAAAAACAATGAAGTTTGTTGTTTCATCATCTTCTTTATTAAAACAACTTACCGCTATAAGTGGTGTAGTAACGACTAACCCAATTGTACCTATATTAGAAAACTTTCTATTTGAAGTAGGCAATAATGTATTGGTAATTACTGCCTCCGATTTGCAAACTTCTATGATTGCAGAATTAACGGTGGAGTCTAAATCAAATGTAAATATTTGTGTTCCTGCTAAAATTTTGATGGATACCCTGAAAAATTTACCAGAACAACCTGTAACCTTTACAGTGGACGAAAATACTTACAGTGTAGAATTGAGTTCTGACAATGGCCGTTATAAATTGGCTGGCGAAAATGCAACAGACTTCCCTAAAATTCCTGCCGTTAAAAATGGCTTCGCTGTTGATATTGCGTCTGATATTTTAGGCAATGCTATTGCCAACACCATTTTTGCAACCAGTACTGATGAATTGAGACCTGCCATGAATGGCGTTTCATTCAGTCTTGGAGAAACTAGTTCTACTTTTGCTTCTACTGACGGTCATCGTTTGGTGCGTTATAGAAGAGTAGACATTGTTTCAGAAACCAATATTTCGATCATTATCCCTCGTAAAGCCTTGACTTTATTAAAATCGTCATTGCCTAATGAAAATACCAATGTTCAATTAGAATTTAATACTTCAAATGCTTTCTTTAGTTTTAATAACGTAAAGATGATTTGTAGATTAATTGATGAACGTTTTCCTGATTATGAAAATGCTATTCCAGTTGAAAATCCTAATAAATTAACCATTGATAAAGGAGAATTTTTAAGTTCTCTTAAAAGGATTTCAATTTATGCCAATAAAACAACACACCAAGTAAGACTTAAATTCTCTGGTTCTGAACTTCAAATTTCAGCAGAAGATTTAGATTTTTCGAATGAAGCCAATGAACGTTTGGTGTGTGAGTATACTGGAGAAGATATGGAAATTGGATTTAATGCGAAATTCCTAATTGAAATGCTTAATAATATCAGCTCTAAAACAATTTCGATTAGCATGTCAGCACCAAACAGGGCTGGTATTTTAACGCCATTCGAAAATGCTAAAAATGAAGATATCTTAATGCTTGTGATGCCTGTAATGCTTAATAATTACGCATAATAACTATCTTTATTGTCTTATTATCAAGAGTTTACGGTTTGTGATGTACAAATTGTAAACTCTTTTTTTATTGATTTCTATGCTTAGTCAATCATTTATTATTGAGGCCAGTGGTGCCTGTTGTAGCTTATTAGCCGTTTGGTATTTACGGAAGCAAAGTATATTGTATTGGCCATTTAATTTGATTAATTCGGTGATATACCTTTTTGTTTTTTATTCCAAAGGTTTGTATGCACAAATGTCTATGCAATTTGTATATATCGCATTGTGTATTTATGGTATTGTAGAATGGTTAAAACATATTAATGCAGGTAAAACCGTTTCTGTCATGCACATGCCTTTGAAAATATTGATGGGTATTCTTATTGTTGGCACATTGTTAACCTCTATTTTGTATGTTGTGTTGGGGCATTTTACTGATTCCAATGTTCCTTTTTTAGATGCCTTGATTACCTCATTTAGTCTTATTGGTACTTGGTTGTTTACCAAAAGATATATTGAAACATGGTTAATCTGGATTGTGATTGATGTGGTTGGTATTAGTTTATTTATTGAAAAAGACATGTATCCAACGGCAGTATTGTATTTTGTTTTTATCGGTATGGCCACACATGGTTATTTTTTATGGAAAAGAAGTCTTCAAGCATAATTGTTTATTGAAAAATGCTCGATTGCTATGCTATTTTTCAGTATTTAATAGGACAATTATGAAACTTTAAGTGCTCAAAAACGAATAAGTAAAAAGTTAAAAGTGCTGAATGATGAAAAATATTTTACTTATAATGGTTTTGTTTTGTGCTTGTGTGGCCAATGTGAATGCACAAGATATCGCTTTGTTAGATAATGATAATGGTTTTTTAGGGATAAGATTTGGGCAGGATATAGATTCAATTCGGAGAATTATAACCCCCGTGGCCATTAGTGGCGACGAGAATGAAAAATCAGAATTGTATCGGGTTATCAAAAAACAATATTATGCCTTTGGTACGGCTCAATTTAAACTTTTTACGATTAATTTTTTCGATAACCAAATTGACAATATGTATATTGATGTAACGTTCGAAAATGCAGATTTGCTTTTAAAAGAATTGGAATCGGTGTATGGGCCAGGGACTAAATCAAGCGCCAAAAATGAGGTGTATTTTTGGTATGGGAAAAAGGTTACCATGCAATATATTCATGCAGGTGCGGGTGCTTCTTTGAGTATAATGTCAAATATTATGAAACGGAAAAAAGAGATTTGGAAGCAAAAGAAAATGGAAAAGGCGTTTGATAATTATTGATATAGCTTAAAATTGCATAAACAAAAATGGCAACCCAAATAGTTGCCATTTTTATTTATGCTGTATTATTTTAATTTTTCTATCATCGAATCTGTTACGCCTGAACAAGAAAATCCTCCATCATGGAAAAGATTCTGCATGGTTACTTTACGGGTAAGGTCAGAAAATAAGGTAATGGTATAATTGGCACAATCTTCTGCATTGGCATTCCCAAGAGGTGACATTCTCTCTGCAAAATCAATAAATTCATTGAAGCCTGCGATTCCTTTTCCTGCAGTAGTAACAGTAGGAGATTGTGAAATAGTATTTACCCTAACATTTTTTAATTTTGCAAAACGATAGCCATAACTACGTGCTATTGATTCAAGACAAGCTTTTGCTTGTGCCATATCAGAATAGTCAGGGAATGTGCGTTGAGAAGCAATATAGGTTAATGCTACAATTGAACCCCATTCGTTCATGGCGTCTTGCTTTTCAGCAACTTGCATTACTTTGTGAAATGATAAGGCCGACACATCAATTGATTTCATGAAAAAATCATAGTTGAGGTCACCATATTCTTTTCCTTTACGCACATTAGGACTCATGCCTATAGAATGTAAAATAAAGTCTAATTTTCCACCTAAAATTTCAACAGATTTTGATACTAAATTCTCTAAATCTTCCACAGAGGTAGCATCTGCTGGAATGATTTGTGCACCTGTAACTGCTGCCAAGTTGTTGATTTCACCCATTCTCATGGCAATCGGAGCATTGGTTAAAACAAATGTTGCACCTTCCTCGTGGGCTTTTAATGCAATTTTCCAAGCAATAGAACTTTCATCTAATGCACCAAAAATAATTCCTCGTTTTCCTTTTAGAAGATTATAAGACATAGTAATAGTTAATTAAACGTTAATAGGTACGCTTTTAAATTTATTTTTTCAAAAGTAAGCAAATTTTAACGAAATAAAACAATTGTAGTATTTACTTCCTTTATCATTTATGTTTTTTTAGGATAGTGGAGGTATTATACACAAAAAAAGCATAATCATACAATTTAATATGATTTAAGTCATATATTGTGTTGATAAAAATCAAAGTCATTTGTCGCGTTAACAAGTACTTTTGTAAAGTAATTTAACATTAATCTATAAGTAAGGTATGAATAAGATATTAATTCCAACTGATTTCTCTTTAACCTCAGAAAAAGCATATAAAATTGCCCTTACCTTTGCAAATAACACTGGTGCTGAGTTAGTATTTATACACATTGTGCCAAGAGAGAAAAGAAAAAGATTGTCTGTGAATTTTTCAGCAGTGGCGAATATTTCTGAATACGACGTGAATGATGAAATTGCTGCAG
>JBIKPL010000148.1:0-6914 GCA_044357485.1 Cytophagales bacterium | reverse complement strand
ATTAATTCATTTGTGCAGGTATTTTTAGTTGGTGTCTTTTTTTATAATCCAACACATCCGATGGTGTTTTGCTAAAATAAGGTGTCTCATCTTTTGATGTGGAATCATTTTTTTAGATCATTACCAACCTGATGGTTGAAGTTTTTCCATACAAACTGATCACTAAAAATTTGCCTCTTTGTCATTTTGTGATTACTTTGGCACTTAATTGTATCACAAGAAATTTTCAAACAAAAAAAATAAACTTATGGCTTTTCAATTACCAGCGTTACCGTATGCATTTGATGCATTGGAACCACACATCGATAAACTTACCATGGAAATTCATCATGGTAAACACCACAATGCTTATGTTACCAATTTAAATGCAGCACTTGCAGGTACCGAAGCAGAAGCGCATTCATTAGAGGAAATCATTAAAAACATTAGTAAGTATCCAATGGCTGTTAGAAATAATGGTGGTGGACATTTTAACCATACTATGTTTTGGACTTTATTAGCCCCAAACGCTGGTGGTGCCCCAACAGGTGCTATCGCAGAAGCAATTACAAGTGCTTTTGGTTCTTTTGATGCTTTTAAAGAAGAATTTTCTAAAGCTGGCGTTACACGTTTTGGCTCAGGATGGGCTTGGTTAATTGTGAAAGCAGATGGCTCTTTGGCAATTACCTCTACGCCAAACCAAGACAATACTTTGATGGATATTGCTGAAGTGAAAGGTACTCCTGTTTTAGCACTTGACGTGTGGGAACATGCTTATTACTTGCATTACCAAAATAGAAGACCCGATTATATTGCAGCTTTCTGGAATTTAGTGAATTGGGCTGAAGTAAATAAAAGATTTACTGCCGCTAAATAAGTAAATTACATTGCATTAAAAACGATACCATGCTTTGGAAGCAGACCTCGTTTTTAATGCAATGATTTTTATAAAGTTAAAATGGAATGAAGAGATATTTTTAAACTAAGAGACCTAAACTCTCAACAATTTTTTATACCTTTGGAAACTAACTATAGTTTAATTTTAAACTATTTAATACCGTAATATTAAATATGAAACTATCCGAATTTAATTTCGAATTCCCGACCGAACTTATCGCGTCGCACCCAGCTGAAAATCGTGATGAAGCCCGTTTAATGGTAATTCATCGTAAAACTGGACAAATTGAACACCGTCAATTTAAAGATATAGTAGACTATTTTGAAGAAGGTGATGCTTTGGTTATCAATGATTCTAAAGTTTTCCCTGCCCGACTTTATGGTAGCAAAGAGAAAACAGGGGCAAAAATTGAAGTTTTTTTGTTGCGTGAATTAAACAAAGAAGCACATCTTTGGGATGTTTTGGTGGATCCAGCACGTAAAATTAGGGTGGGCAATAAACTTTATTTTGGCGACAGTGATTTAGTAGCGGAAGTTATTGACAATACTACCTCAAGAGGACGTACCATTAGATTTTTATTTGATGGCACTGATGATGAATTCAATAAAGTGATTGATACCTTAGGCGAAACACCCTTACCTAAATATATCAAAAGAAAAGCAGAACCAGAAGATCGTGACCGTTATCAAACGGTTTACGCCAAACATATTGGGGCGGTTGCTGCACCTTCTGCAGGTATTCATTTTACCAAACAACTGATGAAACGTATGGAAATTAAAGGGGTAGAAATGCCTGCTATTACCTTACATGTTGGTTTGGGTTCATTCAGGCCTGTAGATGTAGAAGATTTAACGAAACATAAAATGGATTCTGAAAATTTTAGAATCTATGAAGAAACGGCTGTTGTTGTTAACAAAGCCTTAGACGAGAAAAAAAGAGTTTGTGCCATTGGTACCACTGCCATGAGAAGTATTGAATCTTCTGTTTCCGCTAGCAATAGGTTGAAAGCTACAGAAGCATGGACAGATAAATTTATTTTCCCTCCATACGAATTTAAAATTGCCAACGCTTTGTTGACCAATTTTCACATGCCAGAATCAACATTGTTAATGATGGCTTGTGCCTTTGGCGGTTTTGACTTGATTATGAAAGCTTACCAAGAAGCCATTAAAGAAAATTACCGTTTCTTAAGTTATGGAGATGCCATGTTGATTATTTAATCAATTTTGGATTGTGATTTTAAAAGGAGCCCTTCATCTTGTATTGAAGGGCTCTTTTTAAATAATGTATGTTAGCACGGCTATTCTTCTTCTTCTGATACCTTATTTCAATGACAAAAATTGCCCTCATCGTTGCTGGAGGTGTCGGAACTCGCATGGGAACGGCCATTCCAAAACAGTTTTTGAGCTTAGCCGGAAAGCCTATTCTGATGCACACGCTTCAACAGTTTAGTACTGAAGTGGATCAGTTGGTATTGGTTTTACCCGAAAATCAAATTGCCTATTGGCAAAACCTTTGTCTAAAATTTGATTTTAAGCTTCCTGTTTTGCTTGTACTTGGCGGAAAATCAAGGTTCGAATCGGTGAGAAATGGTTTGTCTCCTATCGTAGGAAATGGTATTGTGGCGGTACATGATGCGGTACGGCCTTTTGTGTCTAGTCAAATTATTAAAGACGCTTTTGAAATGGCAAGCCTCAAAGGCAATGCGGTAGTGTCAGTTTCTCTTCACGATTCAATAAGGGAAGTGAAGGATGGGCGAAACAAATCGGTAGATAGAAGCCTATATCGGCTTATTCAAACACCTCAATGCTTTGACTTAGATTTTCTGAAAAAAGCGTACCAACAACCTGAACTTTCTTTTTTTACGGATGATGCCAGCGTGGCGGAAAGTGTAGGCTGCGAAATATTTTTAACACAAGGCAGTTACGATAATATTAAAATTACCACTCCAGAAGATTTGGTGATTGGTGAAGCAATTTTAAAAAAGAATAGTACTATGTTATAGCCCAATTTGACTTAAATTGGCAACCGTTTCCTCAATCACAAGCCTGCTGATTTTTTGAAGCGTAGGTTTTGGTAATGAGAGGTTTAAGATATAACCATCCATGTCTTTTAAGTAATGAATGTGATGCGTTACACAAATCACTGTCTTTTGGTGTTGGCTAACCATTTGTTGTAATTTATTGAAAATAAGTTGTGTATGAGCGATGTCAAGGTATTGGGTAGGTTCATCAAATATATAGATATCCTTGTGTTGTAACATCATTTGTGATAACCACACCAATTGCTGTTCTCCTCCCGAAAGTGTCAAAAAATCTTTGTTGGCTAAATGTGAAATTTGATTTTGTGCCAGCACTTCCATGGCTTGTATTAGCTGTTCGCCCGCATACGATTGAAATATTTTTTTTTGAGTAAACAAACCCATAACAACCAAGTCTTTGACCGGAATACTGAAATTGATTTGATTTTTTTGCCCTAATTTAGCGATTTTGTGATGATTGTCAGGGAAAATTACCCGGCCTTTGTAGGCAATTTGATTGCTTAGGGCATTTAAAAAAGTGCTTTTCCCTGCACCATTGTGGCCGACTACAGCAATAAAGGCGTGACAAGGAAGGTCTATAAAAAGACTACGGATTATAGTGTTGTCACCATAACCCGTAGATAAATCTTGAATGCTTATTTGCAAAGCGATAAATAGTTAATCAATATTAATATTCGTCTTCATTAAATAAGAAATCGTCTTTGGTAGGATAATCTGGCCAAATTTCTTCTATACTTTCAAATGGTTGTCCATCGTCTTCTAATTCTTCCAAATTTTCTACAACTTCCATAGGAGCACCTGTTCTACTTGCAAAATCAACAAGTTCATCTTTAGAGGCAGGCCAAGGCGCATCTTCAAGGTAAGAGGCTAGTTCTAGTGTCCAATACATGGTAAAATTTAATTAATTGGTGAGTACTAAGTTATTTGTGCAAAAATTAAAATAATATTCTACATATCAAAGTGTTTTGTGTGTTGTTTCTAAAAGAATAAATTATGCTCGTATTTATAGTTTTAAGGTGCTAGATGATTTGTTGTTGGTAGGTTTGATTTATGTAAAGGAATGAATTACTGCATTTCTGCCGCCGCGGATCGCCTGACCGGCACTCGCATTTTTTCTTGTGGTTAAATCTTTCAATTAAATTGCGATCACAGACCTAAATAGGAGCTGCTGAAAAACAGTTTATTTATTGATTTTTAGAGATTTAAGCTATTGCTTTAACCGTTTAAATGCAAGGGTATTTGATTTTATTTCATTTCATTAAAGTGGTGCTCTAGTTTGATTTAAATAGCATAGATAAGCTATTCATTTCGTAGGGCGTTCCCTTCGGTCGCGTGATCGGCACTCGCTATTTTTCTTGTGGTCAAATCATAGCGTATTAAAAGATTACCTCAACCCACAAGAAAATGAGCTCAAACAAAGCCTCTCCCGCTAACGCAAAGCGAATTAGCCAATCATTTCAATTAAATGGAGTGGTCATTTTAGCATCATAATTTTAAGAATATTTGCTAAAAATGATTTACAAATAATGTGAATTGAGTTTTTCAGCAGACCAAAAATACTGAATCAAAATAACATTCAATAAAAATAGAATTATAGCCTCTTTCAAAAATAAAATACCACAAAATTCTAGTGTAGATACTTGTGCAACACTCTCTGCCCATATAAAATCATTTAGAGCAAGTTTTGAATGTTAATTTAATCCCGTTTTAGGCTATAATTTAAAGCGTGTAGTCTGATATTGTCTTTACCTGTTACGCTTACCTTGTACCGGATGTACATCAGGGCATTTGATTTTAGACCTATGGTGTTTTCCTTTTGGTTTGTTGAATGGGTTGTCGTGGTAGATAATGGCAATTTCAAAAGCGCCGACGGTGGTGGTCGCCGCATTTAAATGTGATACATTGATGTCGTAGCTAAAACCAACGCTCCATTTGTTAAGTCCTAGTTTATAAGCAAGGTATAGGGCATCATGGTTAATAGGGGTTTTGTAGTTGCCCACCAAGCGGTAAGCAATACCGAATTGATGGTAATCATTTTTGGTAAAGTCTAACCGGAAGGCATTGAAAATAATTGCTTCACTTGCAGGGCCTTGTTTCATGAGTAAAATGGAGGGTAAATAATCCCATTTTCCCCAAGCGGGTATTACCATGTCGTGGTTGATGATCCAATGTTGGTACATCGGCGTACCTGTGGTGTAAATGGATTGGCTTGGTTTGTTAAGATGTAAGCCCGCTATGCCTGTTCGCATTTTTGTGCCATAATGAGGGGCGACATAATGGCTTAAGCCAATGGAAAAATCAGTATAACCTTTGCTGAAGTTTTGTGCATATTCTCCAGATGCACTGAGTGGATTGTAATGTTGACCATCCCATTGGTTGTCAAACGTGGCTTTGCTGAAATCGATGTATTTATTGGCATAGCCATAATTCATGCCCAGACTAATAAACCGATCTTCTCGCTGTTGAATGGCTTTATGGTATGCAAAATATAGGTTTACTTGGTTGGTACTTAAATTTAGGTCTCCTGCTTCATCTTTATAGATAGCCATGCCAAGCCCAATAATGTCTTGACCCATCAAGGGTAAACGACTAATGTTACCATCAAGGGCAAATGAATAGGTAGAAAATGGGGTAGCATTAGAGACATAATCACTTCTAATTGTTCTCCATTGCTGTCTCCAGTTTAAGGTGGCTCGAATGGTTTTTCTTAAATGTTCGGCATCAAAAAGTCCGGTATAACTTGGATTGGTATAAAATGGGGTAGCCTGGTATTGTGACCAATGGAAATCTTGTCCAGAAGCAATCCTAGCAAACAACAATAAAAGGCTATACAGGATTACCTTTTTCATTCGACGAGACTTATGTTACCTTCTTTGATTTCTGTGGTTTCATCCCAATAGGTAACATTGGCTACATAAACGACTACTTGCGGACTCAGTTTTTGCCCTTTATAGGTGCCATCCCAGCCGATGCTAATGTCATTGGTACGAAACATTTCTTCTCCCCATCGATTATAGATGCTAAAATCTGCTTTTCTGATGTTAATACCCCTGAGGTAAACTTTATCATTGGTTCCATCGCCATTAGGGGTAAAGGTATTGGGTATAAAAAGGCGTTTGGCACAAGAGTCAATGGGTAATAAAGTGATGGTCTGATAAGCCTTCTCTGAATCATTAAATTGTAAGCTGATGTTATACGTGCCTGCTTGGGTATATACGTGGGAAGTGTCTTGTTGTGTAGCAAATTGTCCGTCTCCAAACTCCCATCGCCAGTTTTTTGTAAGGAAACAAATGCTATCTAAATTGCTGTATAATCCTTTCATATCAATTTTGGCAGGAACACATCGGCCGTTGGAAATGGTCGGGATTGCAATTGGTTTTAATACTGGCCTTAGCTTTACTTTTATGGTGTCTTTGGCGCTGCAATCGTATTGATTAGTACTTGTGACGGTGTAAGTTGTCGTTTGGGTGGGTGAAGCAACTGTAGCAACGCAGGCAATACAGGAAAGCGAATTTGCAGGTGACCAAGTATAATTGTTAGCTCCTTCGGCATGCAAATGCGCACTAGTTCCTTTGCAAATTAGCGTGTCTCCATAGGCTTTGATGAAAGGGATAGGGTATATTTCTAATGATTTACTAATAGAATCGGCACAACCATAAACATTCACGACTTTTAATTTTATGACATGGATGCCGGTATTTTTAAATAGGTAGCTGGTGTCTTTTTTGATTAAAGTATCATTTGCATTGTTATCTATGGTCCATTTCCATGTGGTTGGGGTATTTATGGAGAGTATAGAATTGTCTTTTAATGGGGAAATTGCGGTGATACAGTCGTTGTGAATCGAGAAATCTGCAATTGGATTTTTAACTGGTTTTACTTTTACCGCTATGCTGTCTTTGCCAATGCAATTGTATTGATTGTTAGTGCTTACGGTATATTTGGTGTCTGTGAATGGTTTTGCGATAGGGTCATGGCATGTGTCGCAGGTAAGGG
>JBIKPL010000147.1:0-6968 GCA_044357485.1 Cytophagales bacterium | reverse complement strand
CATCTGAGCGCGTGTTCTGCCGTGAATGGTGAGTGCTTGTACGCCAACATCTTGTAGTCGTTGTGCGGCTTCTAAAATGTTTTTTGTATCATCGTCCCAGCCCAGGCGTGTTTTTACGGTTACGGGTCTTGTGCATCGTTTGACGATTTCAGCCGTAATGTTTTGCATTTTCACTAAATCTTGCAGAAGACCAGCGCCAGCTCCTTTGCAGGCCACTTTTTTAACCGGACAGCCATAATTGATATCAACAACTTCAGGGTTACAGGCATCCGCAATCGCAGCCGCTTCTCGCATGGCATCCACCTTGTCTCCAAATATTTGAATGCCGATAGGGCGTTCATATTCATAGATGTCTAGCTTTTGTATGCTTTTTTGTGCATCTCTAATCAGTGCATCGGAAGAGATAAATTCCGTGTACATCATGTCAACACCATTTGCCTTACACACCGCCCTAAAAGGTGGATCACTAATGTCTTCCATCGGAGCCAACAACAAAGGAAATTCACCTAAATTAACGTCGCCTATTTTAACCAAGATATTTTGCTATTTTTGTATACAAACTTAATTCATTTTATGGAAAATACAGAAGAAAACTTGTCACAAATCTCGAATCCTAAAAATCCGATGGTAGACTTAGGAGTCTTGCTTGTGTTTGTGGTGGTGGGGATGTTTTTAGCACAGTTTTTAGGGCTTATTGCGGTATTGCCTTATTTTGATTATAACATTGATGCTTTTAAAGAAGCGGTTTCATCAGGGGCAGAGCTTCGTGCTGATGCGAAGATTCCGATGTTAATTATCCAAGCGTTTTCTTCTTTGTGTGCTTTTATTATTGCGCCACTTTTGTTTTATACCATTTATGATAAACAAAAAGCAAGTGATTTTGCGGTAAAGCCTCCCATGTCATTTACCTTGCTGTTAACGATTTTGGTTTTGGTGATAATGTCAATGCCATTTAATAGCATGGTCATAGAATGGAATCAGGGCTGGGTGTTCCCCGATTTTTTGGCCAGTTTTGAAACTTGGGCCAAAGACAAAGAAAAGCAATTGGAGTTGATGACCAGAAGCCTAACAGATTTGCATGGTGCAGGGGAATTTGCTTTTGGATTTTTGGTGTTTGCGGTGCTTCCTGCCGTAGGAGAGGAGCTTTTGTTTCGTGGTATTGTGCAGAAAAAATTCAACGACGCTTCGGGCAATATTCATGTGGCAATATGGTTTACCGGATTTATGTTTAGCGCCATTCACATGCAGTTTTATGGTTTAATTCCCCGTATGTTATTAGGGGTGATGTTTGGTTATTTATATTATTGGTCCAATAATTTAATAGTACCCATTTTTGCTCATTTTGTGAATAATGGGTTTACGATAGTGATGCTATTTCTTCGGAATGAAGGGTTGATTGATATTGATATCGAATCAACTGATGGTATTCCATTGCAAGCGGCATTGAGCTCTGGCTTAGTTGTGACGGGTTTGATGTTTGGCTTGTATTGGTATTTTAAAGTCAAAAAAGGGGGTGCTCTGCCGGGATATTTAAAGAAGGTGTTTGGTTAGTATAACGTTTTTGTAATGATCGCTATGTATTGGTAGCGAATTGATGGGTTAGTTTGTTTGGTCTTAGCTTTTGGTTTGAGCGCTGCTTTTTGGTGGAAGGGTACATTGATACAATATTTACTAGCCCTATTAAAGACTGTATTATGGCGCTAAATGATTTTGTATGGTAAATAATATTGATTATGTTTTTGGTTATACAAAACTGAGCTGTTTTTATAACCATTTTTGGTTGGTAATTGCTTTTTAATTGGCAGATTAAATTAGGACTTCAATAGTGTTACATCTCTTGAAGTAATTACCTACAATCAAATTTAATTATAGCCATAAGGTATGGCATAATTCGCTTTGCGTTAGCGGGAGAGGCTTTGTTTGAGCTCATTTTTCTTGTGGGTTGAGGTATCTTTGAATACGCTATGATTTGACCACAAGAAAAATAGCGAGTGCCGATCACGCGACCCGAAGGGTAACGCCCTAATTCATTTATTTAATATAAATCAAACCTACCCACAACAAATCATCTATCACCATTAAATTTTTAGTATGCGTCAGGCACAATACCTTGGTAATCTTAAATTAATTATTGAAACTGTGAAATTACTGAGGAATACTTCTTAATTTTGAGGCTATTAATAGTCTTAATCCTTAATCTTAACAATATAAAAATGATTGCAATAAGCAGATTCGTGAAATTCTTCTGGTTTTTATCCTTGCTTTTATTCTTTGCTACTCTTTTTGCTGCCTATTTCTATTGGCCTCAAATTGTAGATATTAAACTTAATAAACATGTATACGGTGCGGAAGATATTTATTTAACCAAAGAAATTACGTTTTATTATGTGGTTGGTTTTGTGAGTTTAATTAATATAGTGATGACTGTTTTAGGGACGACATTAGCAAAATTACCCACAACCATGTTCTTGATTCCGAATGCTGATTTTTGGAAAGAGACTACAGAAAAGACATTGGTAGTAAGGGCTTTGCTTAAAAATTGGGTGCTTGTTTTTGCAGGCCTTGTCAATATTTTGTGTACATTATTTATCTTCGCGTTGTTGGTAATCAATTACCAAGACCAAGTGAGTGCTAGTCGTAATTTTGATTGGTTGCTGCCTTTTAGTTTCTCGGTATTGGTATTGGCAATGTTATATCCTTGGTTTAGGTTTAGTGTCAAAAAGTTTACGGTTTACGATAATGGGTATTTTAATTCCTAGTCCACTGAGGCTGAATTGAACTCAATTAAAAAGAAAGGGTCGTTAGTGAAATCACTAGCGACCCTTTCTTTTTAATCGGTTTGGGTTGAAGGTTTGCTTTGTAGGGTTGGATTGTCTTTAAAGAAAAAATATTTTTTGTGCGTTTTTGGCTAAGTTAGATAACCAAATGGAGGCGGTTGCGTAGAGGATATGGACAATAAAAAAAACCTGAACTTTGGGTTCAGGTTTTTAAAAGTGGTGATGAATGGAATCGAACCATCGACACAAGGATTTTCAGTCCTTTGCTCTACCGACTGAGCTACATCACCGACTTGGGATTGCAAAGGTAAGAATAAAGTTTACAATAACAATAGCTAATGTGAAAATTTCACAATAAATTTAAAAATAATTTAAAACTAACTCAAAAATCATGGTTTCTTCTCTGATATTCTTCCTCTGTTTGGCTGTGGCAAGCTTCTATATTTTTAAAAGTATTGCTAGAATTAAGCGTAATATTAACCTTGGCAAATCTTTTGAACCTTCAGGTAATCAGGGAGAAAGGATTAAAAAAATGGTACTTGTTGCCTTCGGTCAACAGAAAATGTTTGACAGGCCTCTGCCTGCATTTTTACATCTTTTTGTGTATGTGGGTTTTTTAGTGGTAAATATTGAAATGATTGAAATTGTTTTAGACGGATTGCTCGGAACGCATAGAATTCTGTTTGAATTGCTCGGAAATGCTTACCATTTGGTGGTAAACACCTTTGAGTTTTTTGCAATCACGATCATTATTGCCTGCGGAATTTTTTTCGTCAGAAGAAATGTGTTGAAAATAAAAAGGTTTTGGTTTGCTGAAATGACTACTGCTCCAAGAACGGATGCCAATATTATTTTAATGGCAGAAATTTTATTGATGTCGGCCTTTTTGTTGATGAATGCCGCAGACCTTTCATTGCAAGCCAAAGGAATAAGTCATTTCACTCAAACAGGCCCATTGTTGATCAGTAGTCATTTGGTGCCTTTTATCGACCAATGGTCCGTGGCAAGTTTAACTTTGCTGGAACGTGGTGCTTGGTGGTTTCATATCTTGGGGGTGTTGGCTTTTGCCAATTACCTTCCTTATTCAAAACATTTGCATATAATTTTGGCTTTCCCGAATACGTATTTCTCCAAGTTAACGCTGGCAGGACAGCTTGAAAATATGCCTGAAGTAACCAAAGAGGTAAAGCTGATGTTGGCACTTCCTTTAACAGAAGCTGAAAATGCATTGCCTGCGGCAGGTAGATTTGGTGCCAAAGATATTGCCGACCTCACTTGGAAACAATTGATGGAGGCGTATACTTGTACCGAGTGTGGGAGATGTGCTTCAGTTTGTCCTGCAAATATTACCGGTAAGAAATTGTCTCCTCGTAAGGTGATGATGGATACGCGTGACAGGATGGAAGAGGTAGGAGCGAATATAGATAAGCATGGCACTTTTCAAGAGGATGGTAAAACGTTGTATGGTGATTATATTTCCCAAGAAGAATTACTCGCTTGCACTTCTTGTAATGCCTGCTCGGATGCTTGTCCGGTAAACATAGATCCTTTAGGCATTATCATTGACCTTAGACGGTACATGATTATGGAAGAATCTAAAGCGCCTGCTTCTTGGAACAATATGTTTTCGAATTTGGAAAACAACATGGCGCCCTGGAAATTTGCTCCAACGGAAAGGTTCAATTGGGCAAAGAACGAGGAATAGTGATGAGTGTTGGGTGTTTAGTGTTTAGTAAAAATAAATAAATGAGTGGATTAATAGCTTTTTGCAAAACACAATCATGCGGTACAGTTTTTATTGTAAACAATTTAATTGGAGGCACAGGAACAGTTAATTTAAAAATAGAAAATGTTGGACCGTGTCCTGTTTGTAATGGATATGGGAAAATTCCTGACGGGGAATATCAATTAGGTGAATCGATTGCAACCTTTATTAAGGGACCTCAAGAATCAATTGAAGTTCTAAATAAAGTTAAATCTATTCTTGAATCATTTAAAATACAAGAGGCACCTTTTAGTAAAGAAGAAATCATAGAAGAAGTTGAGAAAATTTCACCTAGAATTGCACTTTTTTTTAAAAATGCTCCTACGTCTAGTGTTCTTTATTGGATAACTTTTATCATGGCATTCATTAGCTTTGTAATAGATATAAATGATAAATTATCAAAAAATGTTGATGATATAAAATCTGATAAGCTTACGGAGATGTTTATTGAACATTTAAATGAAGATAAAAAATTAAGACAAGAAAATGATAGTCTTAAAGCCGTTAAGCCAATAGTTAAATATATATCAATTGGTCGAAATGACCTATGCCATTGCAAAAGTGGATTGATGTTTAAAAATTGCTGTAGGCAAAAAAGAAATTAAAAATTTAAATTTAGCACAAGATGAAAATCATGACAATGGCAGAGTTTGCTGCCAAAGGAGAAAAACCAGAAATATTGTTTTGGGTAGGATGTGCAGGCTCGTTCGATGATAGGTATAAAAGTGTTACTTTGGCCATTTGTAAAATCTTAGACAAGGTTGGGATGAGTTTTGCCGTGTTAGGGACAGAAGAAAGTTGTACCGGAGATCCCGCAAGAAGGGCCGGGAATGATTTTTTGTTTCAAATGCAAGCCATGAGCAATATCGAAGTGCTGAACGGCTATGGCATCAAAAAAATAGTGACGGCTTGTCCGCATTGTTTCAATACCATCAAAAATGAATATCCTGAACTGGGGGGCAATTATGAGGTGATTCACCATTCCGAATTGCTACAGGAATTGCTGAACCAAGGCAAAATAAATTTACAAGGTGGCGGCGAATTTAAAGGTAAAAAAATCACCTACCACGATTCTTGTTATTTGGGACGAGCAAACAATATTTACGAGGCACCAAGGGAAGTGTTGGAAGCGTTGGATATTTCATTGGTTGAAATGAAACGCTCTAAAGCCAAAGGTTTGTGTTGTGGTGCTGGAGGTGGGCAAATGTTTAAAGAGCCTGAAAAAGGCAATAAGGATATCAATGTGGAACGAACGGAAGAAGCACTTGAAACAGGTGCAACTACAATTGCTACCGCTTGTCCATTTTGTTTAACCATGATGAGTGATGGGGTAAAAAACAAAGAAAAAGAAGCAACCATTGCGGTAATGGATTTGGCTGAATTGGTTGCGAAATTTATGTAGTTTTGTTTGTACAATGTACAATCAAGGTTGTACATTGTACAAAAATTAAATTTATGTTTATTCCTTTTGACCAATTGCCGCTGACGGCACGTGTTTGGATTTATCAAGCTGAAAAAGCCTTGACGACTGTAGAATTGGCCTCGGTAGCGCAAGTGTTAAATCAGTTTGCTGCTGCTTGGGATAGTCATGGTACTTCCTTGAGAAATTCATACTTGCTTTTAGAAAACAGATTTGTCGTATTTGCTGTCGATGAATCGCTTCAAAACGCCAGTGGCTGTTCGATCGACAAGTCTGTAAATGTGATGAAATTGCTTTCTGAGCAATTGCATATTGATTTTCTAGACAAAACCCAAATTGCCTATATCACCAAAGAAAACACGGTTGCTACTTTTGATTTTAAAAATATCAAAACAATCATTGCCAATCACCAAGTGGAAGAGCGTACCATTGTTTTTAATAATTTGGTAAGCAATGTGGCTGATTTTCAAACGAATTGGAAAGTAGAAATGGCCAATACTTGGTTGGGGAAATATTTTAAATAATTTTTGATTTGCAATAAAAGCATAATTTTTATAAATAATTCACTATATTGTGAGCCGAGATTTAGTATAAACCCCAATATTATTGTAACACTATGCTACAACGTTTCCTTTATGCAGGTATAATTGCCATTGCTTTTATTTTAGCTGGATGTGGTATGAATGCACACAAAGCATACACTACCGCTCAACATAAATTTAAACAAGGAGAATACGAACATGCCATTGAATATTATAAAATGGCCATTGAAAAAGGTATTCGTCACCCAAGGCTTGATAAAATCAATTTTCAAATTGGAGAGTCTTATCGTTTATCGAACAGAATTAAAGAAGCGACAGAATTTTATATGAAATCGGTAGATGCTGGTGGGGAGCAAGATTCTGCAAGTTATTTCTATGCCGTTGGTCTCGAATCATTAGGGAAATACGGAGAAGCTGAAAATCAGTTTTTGAAATATGCTGAAACTGGTAGAAGTCCTGAATTG
>JBIKPL010000146.1:0-7030 GCA_044357485.1 Cytophagales bacterium | reverse complement strand
CATGACTCATATATTTAAAATCAACCGTGTTTTCTTTTGATAAAGCGATTTTAGTTTTTTCTATCGACTGAAAAATGGAATAGCCTAAATTATTTTCTGTTAAAGTAATAAGCTTTGCTAATTTTTCATTTTTATTGGTATAATTATAATATTTTTGAAGATCAAGTTTTACTTTTAACCCATTGTAAAAATTCATTTTTTCCCATGAACAAATATTAGAAAAAAACACCAAGGGTACATCCAAATACTTCCCAGGCATAGATTCGTAGAGTAATCCTCGACCAAAATAAGGTGTCCCTTTTTCCCACATAAATGTAGAATCAAAACTATCACCTCCCACATATACACCGCCCGTAGCAATGATATCTTTACGCCTATCGGTTGAATTAATTTTAGTTGGATCTAAGGCTATGTAAGTAAAATCGGTGGTGCCTCCTCCTAAATCAGCAACCAACACTTTTTCTTTTTGTTTAATGGTACGCTCATATAAAAATGCTGCACCAATTGGCTCAAACTGAAACCTTACTTCTGTAAAACCTACTTTTTGTGCTGCTTGAAGAAGCCTTTTTTGAGCCAAATCATCTTTAAGTGTATTGTAATCATCAAAAAAAACAGGACGCCCCATCACCACTTTTTCACAAGTAAAACCAACAATTTGATCCGCTTTATCTTTCAACGCTTTAAGAATTAGCGAAACCAAATCCGCCGCAGTATATTTTTGATTATGGATTCGGGTTTCAAGAAAACTGCTATTGGGCAAAACACGTTTGATTGATTTCATAAACCTTCCTTTCATGCCTTCTTGCACATAATGCAAAATAGCCTCGTTTCCTACATAATAACTGATAGGATTCGTTGGGTCATGATTTTCGGGGAAATACAAAATGGAAGGCACTGAAATGGTGTCAATAATTTCACCTTTACTTTCGTCATATATGGCTAAGACTGAATTTGTTGTGCCAAAATCAATTCCGTATAAAATATTGTTTTTCATTAAAGAGGGGAATAATGTACCTGCAAACGAATAGATTAAGCAATGCAGTAAACTAAAGTTATTTGCCTAACACAAATATATTGATCATTCAAGATTCAAATCATTGCCAATGCAAATCAAATCATATTGGATGTAAAGGTAAATAAATCATAAAGAATAACTCAAAAATTGGTAATGAAATATTTATAAAAACCAGTTTACTATTTGTGACACTCAATCATTCCTTTTTTTATCGCATGCACAGGACTTGATTTTGGACTTAAATATGGAATCCCTAAATTTAAACCACGGAGAATAATGAAACACGCCACCAACACCGTAAATACGGGGATTACTTTTGTGATTTTTATTCTATTAGTATTACGCAACAATTGACTGCTCATCAACACCAACATCATCAAAGGAATGGTTCCTAATCCAAAAACAAACATATAACTAGCCGCAAACCAAACATCACCTTGAGAAACGGCACTGACCAATGCCACATATACAAGACCACAGGGTAAAAAACCATTGATTATCCCTAATACAAAATTACCTGAAAAAGTTTTATACTGTATGAATTTACCTATTTGCTTTTTCAAAAAACCTATCTTACTCGTCAAAAAAGGGGTGTTTAACGTTGCAAAATCAGCCTTAAAAAAATTCATAAAGCCAATCACCAACAATATGCTCCCCACGGCAATTGAAAGCCATTGCTGATAGCCTGCCAAACTAATTCCCCAACCCAAAACCCCAACAATTGATCCAATAAAAGCATAAGTTAGGCTTCGACCAATATTGTACAACAATCTCGCATACAACAGATTAATTCCTCCCCCACTTAGCATCATTGCAATGGGCGCACACATCCCAATACAATGAAAACTGCCCAACAAACCCGTCATAAATGCAATGTAAAGCATATAAAATTTTGATTATAGCAGAACAATGAGTAATTTTTAAACCAAGATTTTTAGTAGAAATGCTTGTTCACCTATTATCTAGCCTACAAATATATCCATTTTCAAATGGAAGAATACTGATTTATCACAACAATTTATCTTCATCTTAATAAATCGACTAATAATTTTAACATAGTCATTTGTGTATCCTAACAAAATAGTCTACTTTAATGTTTTAAATAAAATGTGTATCGGCTTGACAATCAAAAATGCAAAATAAAATTAAACAAAGACTTAAAGTGCTTGCAACAGGCATAGGCATCGTGTTTTTTGGGAGAGGATGTTGGCATTTTTTAGATGAAGTTTCCTTACCACACAACCCTTTATTAGGCAGCATTTTATGCATCATCATCATCGGTTTAATAACCGTTCTATGGGTAAATTACGACAAATTTAAACCCATTCCATCAGTGCTAAATTATTATAAGCCAATTTAAGAATAGCACACCCAATAATTAAAAAACCAAATATCATTCCTCAGTTAAGTTCTCCAATATGACACCTTTAGAAGCTAGCATTGCCATTCAACAATTAAGCGATAAAATTAACCACTTCAATGAGCAATATTACCAAAACAGTATTTCTGAAATATCGGACTTTGAATTTGACCAATTGTTGGAAAAACTAATTTCCCTTGAAAAACAATTTCCTCAATTAAAACAAGAAGACTCCCCTTCACAACGTGTGGGTGGTACAATTTCAAAAAACTTTGAAACCGTTACCCACAAATACCCGATGCTTTCTTTAGGAAACACCTATTCAGAAGAAGCCTTGATTGAGTTTGACAACAGAATAAAAAAAGCCATTGGAGATGATTTTGAATATGTATGTGAACTTAAATTTGATGGCGTTGCGATAAGTTTAAGTTATGAAAATGGCCTTCTCAAAAGAGCTGTTACCAGAGGGGATGGCACCAAAGGGGATGATGTTACGGCCAATGCAAAAACAATTCATGCGATTCCTCTAAAAATCAATAAAGAATTTAAGGTACCTGCTTCATTTGAGGCAAGGGGAGAAATATTTATGCCTACCAAAAGTTTTTTAGCAATCAATGCCGAAAGAGAAGAAAATGGAGAACCATTGTTAGCCAATCCAAGAAATGCCGCATCAGGAACATTAAAAATGCAAGATTCTAGCATTGTAGCAAAACGAAAGCTCGATTGTTTTCTTTATGGTTTAATGAGTGATGATTTAAATGCCGAAACACATGATGAAGCCCTTTCTCTTCTAAAGCAATGGGGATTTAATGTTAGTGACACTTTTAGAAGATGTAAATCTATCCAAGAAGTAATGACCTTTATTTCGTTTTGGGAAACCAAACGCTTCGAATTACCCCTTGATACCGATGGCATTGTAATTAAAGTCAATAGTTTTGACAAACAGGAAGCCTTAGGGTATACGGCGAAAAGTCCTCGTTGGGCCATCGCTTATAAATACAAACCACAAAGTGTCTCTACTTTACTAGAAACAATTACCTACCAAGTGGGTCGTACAGGAGCCATTACGCCAGTTGCCAATTTAAAACCTGTATTGTTGGCAGGCACTACCGTAAAACGAGCCTCTTTACACAATGCAAATGAAATTGAGCGTTTAGATTTACGTATTGGCGACACGGTATTTGTTGAAAAAGGAGGAGAAATTATTCCCCAAGTCTTAGCGGTTGACTTAAGTAAACGCAATCCTAGCGCACAAAAAGTAATTTATATCAGTCAATGTCCTGATTGTGGCAGTGAATTGGTCAGAAAAGAAGGAGAAGCCAATCATTATTGCCCAAATGAAAAAGGATGCCCGACACAATTGAAAGGGAAAATAGAACATTTCATTTCTAGAAAAGCCCTGAATATTGATGGCATTGGTGCGGAAACCATTGACGCATTTTTTGAAAATAATTTGGTGAAAAATGTAGCCGATTTATATGATTTAACTTACGAACAAATAGTCGGTTTAGACAGATTCGCCGACAAATCGGCTCAAAATTGTATTGATGGATTAATCAAATCTAAACAAGTACCTTTTCACCAAGTATTGTACGGATTAGGCATTAGGTTCGTGGGGGTTACGGTAGCCGAAAAACTTTGTAATCATTTTAAAAACATCACTGCTATTCAAACGGCAAGTTTTGAAGCCTTGAAAGAAGCACCTGAAATAGGTGAAAAAATTGCACAGAGCATTATAGATTATTTTAGTGACGAAGACAATTTACTGCTCCTTGAACGACTGAAAAAAGCAGGCTTACAATTCGAATCCGTACATATCGAAAAACACGTTGAAAGCAATCAACTAGAAGGTTTAAGCTTTGTCGTTTCAGGTGTATTTAAGCATTTTGAAAGAGATGAAATCAAAGAAAAAATCATCAGTAATGGTGGAAAAGTATTGTCCTCAATCTCTGCCAAATTAAATTACGTTTTGGCGGGAGAAAACATGGGACCAGCAAAACTTGAAAAAGCGAACAAACTCAATATTCCAATTATGTCGGAACAGGAGTTTATGGAAATGTTGTCTTGAGTGGAGCGTTTTCAGTGTAGCGTTTAGAGTCACCTTAAATCCCGTTATAATTGTGACAAAAAAATCTATGCTAAATAAAGCAGCTCTACTTCATAAAAAAGCAAATGAATTATGTTTCATAGCCAATTCTGTCAATTTCAAAGTCTTACATTTCCCAACTATTACAATAAAAGTATCAACTACTTTCGAAAATGAATATACAAAACATTGCCAATTTCGAAGCACTCCAAAAACTTTTAGACAGCAAGGTGCTTCAATTCAACCAACCTGATTTCATTAAAGATGACCCCATCAGTATTCCACATTTATTCTCTAAAAAAGAAGACATCGAAATCATGGGCTTTTGGGCGGCAGTGTTGGCATGGGGACAAAGGGTGACCATTATCAATAAATGCAAAGAATTGATTACACTCATGGACAATGCTCCTCATGATTTCATCATCAATCACCAAGACAATGATTTAAAAAAAATACTACATTTCAAACACAGAACCTTTAACAGTACGGATACGCTTTATTTCATACACTTTTTCAAACAATTTTACACCCATCATCAAAGTCTAGAAGAAGCCTTTACACGTGGATTAAAACCCACTGATCTCCATATAGAAAATGGATTAAACGTGTTTTTTGCAACTTTTTTTGAGTCAGATATCGCCCCTGAAAGAACAAAAAAACACATAGCAAGCCCTGCTCGAAAATCAGCTTGTAAGAGAATTAACATGTACCTTCGATGGATGGTGCGTACAGACGACAAAGGGGTCGATTTTGGCATTTGGAAAACCATTAAACCCAACCAATTGATTTGTCCCTGTGATGTGCATGTAGATCGCGTGGCTAGGAAATTAGGATTAATCCAAAGACCACAAACCGATTGGCTAACCGCAGTAGAGCTTACCAAAAACCTCCAACAATTCGACCCTAATGATCCTGTAAAATATGATTTTGCTTTATTTGGAATGGGGGTTGAAAAATATTTTTAAGACTATTTCGCCATAAAACTAAGATTACAAATTTACAATTGTAGTAAAAGGTAAATTTTCTCTTCTTAAAAATCAAAAAATAGCTTCATTTTTTCATCTTAAAAACCGTAATTGCATTACAATGCTTAGAATAAGTATCTCATGCCAAGCATTAAACAATTTAATATTGAAATTATCCTTTTCACAAGGAAATACCCCTATACCAACATGCAACCGATTAAAAAATTATTATCCATTCTACTTTTAAGTGCCGTATTTTTAATTTCAACCAGTAGCAATATTCACTTTGATGGCGATGAAGCAAAAGATAAACAAGCCTTTTGGGTCGACAGTGTTTTTAACGCCTTAAATGAAGACCAAAAACTAGGACAATTGTTTATGATTGCGGCTTATTCGAATGTCGACGAAGCACAAAATCAACTTATTGAAAACATCATCAAAGATTATCAAATTGGTGGATTAATATTTATGCAAGGTGGACCCATTCGACAAGCCACCTTGACCAACAGGTACCAAGCCGCCTCAAAATTACCTTTACTCATATCCATGGATGCTGAATGGGGACTTAGCATGCGACTAGACAGCACCCTCAATTTCCCTAAACAAATGACCCTTGGCGCCATTCAAGAAGACAAGTATGTGTATGAAATGGGTAAAGAAATTGCAATGCAATGCAAACGACTTGGGGTACATGTTAGTTTTTCGCCAGACATTGACATCAATAGCAATCCCTTAAATCCGATAATTGGGGTCAGGTCTTTTGGTGAAAACAAAGAAAATGTAGCCCGAAAAGGCATTGCTTATATGAAAGGGTTGCAACACCATGGGGTGATGGCGGTAGCAAAACATTTTCCTGGCCATGGAGATACCGATAGTGATTCGCATCTTGGATTACCGACCATTAGGCATTCTAAAAAGAGGATGGATGAAATAGAACTTTATCCCTTCAAAAAACTGATCAGAGATAGTGTTGCCGGGGTATTGGTTGCCCATTTATATATTCCAGCCTATGACAATACGCCCAATAGAGCATCTACCCTATCCAAAAACATTGTCACTGATTTACTAAAAGAAAAACTAGATTTTCAAGGTTTAATTTTTACAGATGCACTCAATATGAAAGGGGTGAGTAAATTTTTCAAACCAGGAGAAGTGGATGTCATGGCATTGAAAGCAGGCAATGATGTATTACTATTTTCTGAAGACGTACCCACTGCCATCACTAAAATCAAAGAAGCTTTGGCCAATGGCGATTTAGATAAAAAAGAGGTTTATAAAAGTGTTAAAAAAATCCTGAACGCTAAATATTGGGCAGGTTTACACAATTACAAACCCATAGAAATTAAAAACCTTTACCAAGACTTACACAGTGCACATGCCAAAGCGCTTCGCCATACTTTATATGAAAAAGCAGTAACCGTTGTGAGTAATGCTAATGATTTAATCCCATTTAAGTTTAATGATACCACAAAATTTGCATCTATTGCATTTGGAACTTCCGTAGAAAATGAATTTCAAAAAACATTAACCAAATATGCTCATTTTGAAAACCATCATTTTTTAGAACACCATCATTTCACCTCCGACCAAATTGAGGCATTCGT
>JBIKPL010000145.1:0-7050 GCA_044357485.1 Cytophagales bacterium | reverse complement strand
GGCGTTCCCTTCGGTCGCGTGATCGGCACTCGCTATTTTTCTTGTGGTCAAATCATAGCGTATTAAAAAATTACCTCAACCCACAAGAAAAATGAGCTCAAACAAAGCCTCTCCCGCTAACGCAAAGAGAATTAGCCAATCATTTCAATTAAATGGAGTGGCCATTTTAGCATCATAACTTTAAGTATATTTGCTAAAATGATTTACAAATGATGTGAATTGAGTTTTTCAGCAGCCCCTAAGTATTCAACTAAAAGCCCAGTAAAAAACCATTACTAGAGCGAAATTGTAAGAATAGGCAATACAAAAAAATGGTTACCACCATTACCCCAAAGTAGATTACCACTAGATTGAAAAACGAACATACTCCGTACCCGAACCTAAATTAACCGCAATTTATGAAGCCTTAAATTACACACAAAAACATAAATTTGTAGTCCTGAAAACACCACATCAAAATATTAAAAATAGGTAATCAGGATTTTAGATACTGATTACTGCAAGTTGGGTTAAACCTCTATCCACCAAAAATCATCTAGCATCAAAATATTAACCAACACAACTTAATTTAAATTATATAAAATATTAACTTTACAAGTTCAACATAAACCTGAAATTATGAAATTTAAAAATTTACTATTCACATTATTGCTTTTTACAATTTTTAATTTTTGTTATGCACAAAATTATTCTCAGACCATTAAAGGTAAAATTGCCGATAAAGAAACAGGTAGAGGCTTACCAGGAGTAGTTGTAAAAATGAAAGGCGATTCTTCAGGGATTTTTTATACCAGAAGTGATACAAATGGATTTTATAAAATAGAAAAAATATCAGTTGGAAGAAGGGCTTTAACTTTTAATTTAATAGGATATAAACAAGTTGTAATAAGCGACATTATAGTAATTTCAGGAAAAGAAAGCGTTTTAAATCTTGAAATGGAGGAGCAGATTATTCAAGTAGAAGAAGTTGTTATCAAAGCCAATTCAAAAGAAAATGGTTTAGATTTAAACAATATTAGTTCTAAAACATTTAGTGTAGCAGAAACAGAAAGATTTGCAGGATCTAGACAAGACCCCGCCCGTATGGCCTCTAATTATGCTGGAGTGCAAGGTACAGATGATTCTCGAAACGATATCATAATCAGAGGAAATTCACCTTCAGGGTTATTATGGAGATTAGAAGAAATTGACCTACCAAACCCAAATCACTTTAATGTTGCAGGCTCAGCAGGTGGTTCTATTTCTATGATAAACAATAAATATTTAGCTAATTCTCAATTTTTCACAGGTGCTTTTCCTGCTAGTTATGGAAATGCTTTAGGTGGCGCATTTGATTTAAAAATGAGAAATGGGAACAATGAAACCCATGAACGTAGTTTTCAATTTGGATTGTTTGGCACTGAGTTAGGCTTTGAAGGACCTATTAGTAAAGCAAAAGGGTCAAGTTATTTAATTAATTACCGCTATAGTACGTTGGATATATTTTCTTCTCTAAAAATCCCTTTAGGTACTTCTGCAACACCCCAATACCAAGATATTGGATTCAGGTTTAATTTCCCCACAAAAAAAGCAGGTGTATTTTCATTGAGTGGAATTGGAGGACTTAGCAAAATTGCAATTGTGTTAAGCAAAGAAAAAACGCCACCCAAAGAATTGTATGGCAACCAATACAAAGACCAGTATTTTGAAACAAACATGGGGGTAGCAATCTTAAGTCATGTGATTTCTTTAGGCAATAAAACAGTCTTAAAAACATCTTTAGCTCAATCGGCATCCTATATCAACTCCAATCATTATTTGATTTTCAGAGGTCCAGATTACATTGCAAAAGAGGAAAAACCTCATGTGGTAGACTTTAATTTATTAGAACAAAAATCAACGATTACCTCCTATATTCGACATAAAATAAATTCAAGAAATAGTATCAAAGTTGGTCTTTATGTAAACCATTATAGTGGAAATTATAATGATAGAGTTAAGTTTTTTTCAACGAAAGACACAACTGCTAGTATTGTTGATGCTAAAAATTGGGACAACAGACTTAATACTCAATCATCTTTTAATCTCATTCAGCCTTATTTACAATTCAATCATAAATTCACTGATAATATCACTTTAAATACTGGGGTATTTTCACAGTATTTAACGTTAAACAACACCTACTCGGTTGAGCCTCGCGCAGGCATCAAATGGGATATTACAGATAGACAAACTATAAGTTTTGGTTACGGCTTGCATAGTCAAATTCAACCCACATACATGTATTTTGCTACGCCAGATAGTTTAGTTCGAGATGGAAAAGCAATTTTAAACGATGTAGATGGTGTAAAGGTGCAAGACAACTTGAATGTTGGAATGAGTAAAAGTCAACATTTTGTTTTAGGATATGACTTTTTCTTAAATAATTACCTTAAAATAAAAGCAGAAACCTATTACCAAAACCTTTGGGATATTCCAGTGTATGGCGTTCAATCTTCTTTTTCTTTATTGAATCGTGGGTCTGGATTTAATCGTTTATTTCCAATGTATACCATGGTAAATAAAGGAACTGGCGAAAATTATGGCATTGAATTAACCATCGAAAAGTTATTCAACAATCATTATTTCGCAATGTTTTCAGGCTCTTTATTTAACTCAACTTACAAAGGAAGTAATGGAATGCAATGGGATACAGATTTTAATGGAAACTTCATGTTTAATTTACTAGGTGGTATTGAATATGCAGTAGGTAAAAGCAAAAAAAATACTATCACTATTGGACCTAAACTAACATATGGGGGAGGTAAACGCTATACTAACCCAAACAGAACTGCAAGTGACAGAATTATGGATATCGTTCCTCAAGACTCTTCAGTAAATGAATTGCAATTCCCCAATTATTTTAGGGCTGATTTAAGAATTTCCTATAAAATTAATGGTAAAAAAGCAAGTTGTGAAATTGCCATTGATATTGTTAATTTAACAAAACAAAAAAATGTATTGGCGTTAACTTATGCTCCTAATCCTAAGGAACCTACCGCTGACCCTATTATTCGCAATTACCAATTAGGATTAATGCCAATATTTTATGTCAAAGTAGATTTCTAAAATCAAGCCCGAAACGCTACCTAAATGCGTTTCGGGCTTGATTTTAAATTAATGATTTAATTGTGATGTATTATATTCAAAGTTATTAATACTGTTTTTTGTCTTAAAAAGCATAAGACCATACAAATTTCAGCAACAATTCGTTTACAAAACGCTCAATAAAACATATTCAGTTAAGGTTAATAATTTCTTAGTCCCAAGATAAATCATGTACCCTGATTTATATTAGTCATTATTGGAAATCAATAAATTGACATGCCCTTGAATGATTTCACTTGATTCTTTTACTTTGTTTAAGGTAATGATATAATAATACACCCCCGCTTCTAAAGCTTCCCCTTTATCATTGTTGCCATTCCAAGGCAATTGACTACCTGGCATTTCATGGACAATCATCCCCCATCGATTCATGATGACAATGTTGGCGTTGGGATACCTTTCTATTCCTTTAATTTCCCAAATGTCATTTTTACCATCTCCATTTGGGGTAAAGGTATTGGTAATGCTGAAATCACAATTAGAAATAATCAATTGTAGGGTGGTATCGCCCAATTTACAACCGTTGCGATAGCCTTCGAGCAAGACTTTTTGCGTTCCAGCATTGGCAAAACTATGTTGTTCAACAGGGTTGGCTTCCGTGGTTTGATGCATAGTGCCCGCATTCAAGTATTTCCAAGTCCAGGTGTCGATGGTGGCATCATTATGCAATACCGTAGGATTAAATTGAGTTCGCATACCGAGGCAAGTATCAGCGCTAGTGAATGAAACCGAAACGGGCATTTTAGCATCAATTAGCAAAGTATCGGCATGTGGTGCATGGCAAATGTCAACATAATTTACCCATACTTTCGAACGACCTGGTGTAACCGTATATGTCATTTCACTGTTGGTTTGAGAGAGCAAACTATCATTGACAAACCAAGTAAATGCACCGCCAACAAAATTCCCGGCTTGAAGATGGAGGACATTTCCTATACAAGCGTCTTCGGCATCGGGTCCTAAATTAGGCAAAGTCGCCCTTCTAACCGACACCTCGGTTTGCTCCGGTGCGCCATAACAGGCCAGTTGATTTAGTGTCGTGGTAAAAGGTGTCACGGTATAGACAATGGATGCCAAAGCAGCACCATTATTTACCAAAGCTTGGCGAATAGTGTCTCCTGTAGCTGGCGCAATAAAACCAGACAGTTTACCAGTCGTGGTTGCTTTCCACTGAAATTGTGTATTATTTTCGGTACCATTAGCGGTTGACAGCAAACGAATTTCGGTTGTTAAACCACTACAAATATTAGGTGCCGTATTAATAATTTTCAAACGAGGAATAGGCGTTACTTGTACTTGTACAGCATCTTCAAAGACTGTTTTTACACACGCAAACTTGTCTTTTGCTTCGATAAGTTTCACAAAGGTATTTTGCTTAGGATGAATGGTAATTTGATAAGGATTGCTCGTGATATGATCGACAATTTCATAACCATCTCCCCCATCGTAAGTGAGGGTATAGGGCGCTTGTGCTTGGTTGTCGAAGTGCACGACAATGGGCACATAAGCACCTTGACAAATGCTGGTATCTCCAGCCAACTGTATAGGGCTAAACTTCCTTACTTCAACATGCGCCTCGCCTCTCATTTGAGCAGCCACGCAACCATTGGCATCCGTAAGCCCGATAATGGCATAGTCACCATCAGCAGGATTTTGAATTTGAAATAACCCATCATTGCTTACCTTGGCGAACTTATTTTTACCATCGGTATATATAAATTGATAAGGAGGTGTACCTGTAAAATTCATATACAACATGTGCGCAGGAGAATTCTCACACACTAATCCACCGCCACTGATATTTGAAGTAGGCAATCGATTCACCACAATCAAACCTTCTCCACTGGTAGTGCCATAACACTTGGCATCTTTGACACTTACCAAATAAAAGCCACTCGTTTTATCGATATGATTAATCACCAAGGTTTTGTCTAAAGACCTTGTTTGCACCAAGGTTCCGCCATTTAACCGATATGTAATATCCCATGGCGCAGTACCTTCCAAAGCAATATGCACACTGGCTTTGAGGCTATCATCGCAATAAATTTTACGACCAGTCAAGGTTGCTTTAGCCGGACAAATACAGGTTTTAGTAATCCCTGCAATCACCATTGGGGTACACGTTTTATGGTCAGAGATGGCTAAAGTAGTAAAAGTTCCCGAAGGGATAAGGGTACTTGTCCAAACTTGATTGCTAAAGGTTCCAAACACGCCCTCTACAGTATAGCTATTGGCATCGCCATTTACCAAAGCCATTTCTATATAATAATTATCACTATTGTCGCAATACACTACCAATCGACTTGTGTCGGGCGGCAGGTATGCTTCGACTTTGGCCAAGCCGACAAGGTCTGTCATTTGTGCGACACAATTGGCATCATTTGCTTTCAACAAGGTGTAATCACCAACGGCTGAAGGGGTATAGTCAAATGGATTAGCGAAAATATTCGACACCGATTCATGTCCTTTAGGGGTATTTACCTCAAAAGCCCATGGTGCAGTTCCCGTAAAACCAATTTGTAAATGGGCCAAATCTTGCCCTTTACACACGCTACTTTGACCTGTGATCACCACACTTGGGGATGGGAGATAAACCACCTTTGCGTTGCCATTGGAAGCGCCATAACAATGCGCATCACGTGTTTTTTGAAGTAAAAAAACACTGTTTTGACTGGTAGTGATTACATAAGGGCTAACCAAAATACCCGACACTTTTATGGTACTGCCATTGTCAACCGAATAATCTATTTCCCAAGGGGCTTGGCCTTGTAAAGCAATTTCAATTTTCGCCTTACTCACCTTATCATTGCAAATAGCGCCTCCACCCGACATGACACCATCGGCAGCACAAGAGCAAGATTTACTAAAAGATTGTACAATTGGATTACATTGATTGGCATCCGTAATCGTTAACATAGCTGTTGTGTTTTCATTGATTGTATCACTCGTCCATACATTTCCTTGCAATTGTCCCTTCCAACCTTTTATAGAATAAGTACTCGCGTCTCCATTTCTAATGTCAAATTTCACCACAAAAGCACTAGCGCTTGGCAAGCAAGTTCGGGTAACATTTTCGATAACAGGAGAAGCAACATATTGAATTCTTCCAAAGCCCTCACTTGTACCTTCACAGTTGGCATCTTTCACGGTTAATACTTTGTAAACCCCTTCTTTTGTACCCCAAATGGTGGCCTGAGCTTCCGTTGACGTCGCCACAACGACATTGCCATCTGGAGATTGGTATGAATAAACCCAAGGAGATTTGCCACTAAAATCAATGTTGATAGCCGCAACGGCTGCGGTTGTTGGGCAAATACTTTTAACGCCACTTACCAAGGCTTTTGGCAAATCGTTTACTTTAATAAGGCTTGAAGCGGACATCGCATCACAACCTTCGACAGTCACTTTAACCGAATAGCTCCCTGCTAAAGCATTGTAATACACATTATTGGTTGCGTGTTCAGCAAGAGCATCGCCATTCCTAAACCATTGGTAAGTGGCTCCAGCAACCCCTTTGGCTGTTAAAGTTACCCCAATAGCACCTTCACAATACGATGAATGGGATGCCGTAATCGCTGCATTAGGTAAAAGCTTTTCCGTTACCGGAATCAAAGACGGCGTAATTGCGCCACATTTATGACTCACTTTCATGGTCCAATTTCCTTTGGTGGCATTGGGTAAAAATGCTTCCGCCGTTGTGCTTACCAATACATTATCTTTATACCATTCATATTTACTGCCAACACCTTGATCTTTTGCTTTAAGCGTAACCCCATTGGTATATTGACAATATTGTAATTCATTGCCCACATTGGTTACTTGAGCAATAGGCAAAGTGTCTTGGGTAATGTTTTTTGTTAACGAGAATGCGACACATCCATCAAGAACTGTCTTCAGTTGCCATTCCCCAGCCATAGCATGCGT
>JBIKPL010000144.1:0-7059 GCA_044357485.1 Cytophagales bacterium | reverse complement strand
AATGTTGCCGGAACCAATACCAAAACGTTAAGTACTTTGGTGGTGAATACCATTCCTGCGGCTACCGGAGCTTTGGCTGGAAATACGACTGTGTGTACCGGTGTCGCTCAAGCTTATAGTGTAGTTGCCGTCGCAGGGGCTAGCACGTATGCCTGGACAGTTCCTTCGGGAGCCAATATTGTCAGTGGACAGGGAACCAATTCTATTAATGTGAATTTTAGTACTGCGGTGGTTGGTAATGTCAGTGTAGTTCCAAGTAACAGTTGTGGTAACACGACCAATGCTTCTTTGAATGTAACGGCGAATTCTGTGCCCACCGGTACCGCCACTATTGCTGGCGTAAGCAATGTTTGTCAGAATGAACAAAATGTTTCTTATACTGTTTCAGGGGTAAATGGTGCAACCAATTATGCTTGGTCTGTTCCTGCTGGTTCGTCTATCGTTTCTGGAAATGGGACAACCTCATTGGTGGTGAATTTTTCAACCAATGGCGGCAATATAAGTGTTGTGCCATCTAATACCTGCGGAAGTATGGCTACTGTTTCTAAAGCCGTGGCCATTACAACTGGTGCTGGAGATGCTGGTTTGATTACTGGCGCTACAACTGTTTGTGCAAACAAAACTGCGGTAGCCTATTCCATTGCTGCTGTAGCTGGTGCTGCCGGTTATACTTGGACTGTTCCTGCTGGTGCAACCATTGCGAGCGGAACAAATACCAATAGCATTACGGTGAATTTTGGCGCCACAGCAGGTGACATTACCGTGACGCCAACAAGTACTTGTGGTAATGGTTTACCGGCTACATCGACCATCGCGATTTCAACTATTCCGTCCGCGGCTGGCGTTATTTCAGGCAATTCACCGGTTTGTAGTGGTAGTGCTAATGTGTATAGCTTAAGTGCTGTAAACGGTGCAACGTCTTATACTTGGGCCATTCCTTCTGGAGCCAATATTACTACTGGTACAGGAACAAATTCGGTGTCGGTAACCTTCGGAACTGCTTCAGGGAATATCACGGTAACACCAACCAATACTTGTGGAAATAGTGCAAGTGCCACTTTGCCGATTGTTGTCAATTCAATTCCAGGCAATACAGGTGTTATTTCAGGCGTAACCACTATTTGTCAAAATCAATCTACCACGTATACTGTAAGTACAGTCGCTGCGGCGACCACCTATACTTGGACTGTTCCGAGTGGCGCTTCGATTACTACTGGTGCAGGTACAAATACCATCACGGTACTAATGGGAACAACGGCTGGGAATGTGACCGTAAGGGCCTCTAACAACTGTGGTAATGCACTTGCTTTCTCCACTTTAGCAGTGAATGTAACCAATGGGGCTGCCAGCGCAGGTGTTATTTCAGGCGAAACAACCGTATGTGCAAATGCCACCAATGTAGCGTATAGTATTGCCGCAGTAAATGGTGCTACGGGTTATACTTGGAATGTACCATCAGGTGCAAGCATCGTTTCAGGAACGAATACCAATGCCATTGTAGTTAATTTTGCTTCGACCACTGGAAATGTTAGTGTTACGCCTACCAGTACTTGCGGTAATGGTACGTTTGCTTCTTTAGGGATTACGGTGAATAGTATTCCGGTAATTTCAAACGCTATTGTTGGTTTAACCGCTGTTTGTGAAGGAAGTACTCAAAATTATAATATTCCGACCGTAGCGAATGCCACTACTTATAGTTGGACTGTTCCAACAGGTGCTGCTATACTTTCTGGAGCGACTAGCAATACCATTTCGGTTGACTTTACTGGCTCTCTAAGTGGACAAATCATTGTCAATGCATTCAATGGAACTTGTATAAGTAACAGTGTTGCTGTTGCTGTAACCGTGAATGGGGCTTTGCCTCAACCCGGGGTGTTTACACAAAGTACTACTGCTGTTTGTCCAAATACCAACAACATCGCCTATGCTGTTCCTGCTGTTTCTGGTGCAGTTGCTTACCAATGGACGTATACCGGAACGGGCCTTACTTTTACGGGTGCCACCAATTCGGTGACGGCTAATTTTGCTGCCAATGCCACTTCTGGTGATGTTCAGGTCGTTGCCGTAGGAACTTGCGGTAATTCTATTCCTCAATCTGTAAGCGTCACCATAGGTGCAGGAGGGTTAACTTTGTTGGATAATATTGTGGGGAATACCACGGTTTGTCAAAATCAAACAGGGATAGTGTATACCATCACTTCCCTAAATGGTGCTACCGGATATACCTGGACGTTGCCTTCTGGATCAAATATTACTGCCGGAAACAATACCAATTCGATTACCCTTACCGCAGGGGCAAACAGTGGAGATATTACGGTAACACCTTATAATAATTGTGAAACAGGGAACACAAAATCACTAACACTTACGGTGAATGCCGTACCAAGTGCTGCAGGTGCTATTGCTGGCAATACGACAATATGTGCCAATCAATTGGGCGAATCATATTCGGTAGCTGCTGTAAATGGCGCAACCAATTATGTATGGTCTGTTCCTACTGGCACAAGTATTATTTCAGGAGATGGGTCAACCGTGATTTCTGTGAATTTTGGAGCGACGTCCGGAAACGTTTCTGTTACACCAGTCAATGCATGTGGAAACGGAACAGCCCAATCTTTAGGAATTACCATCAATCCATTACCAAGTGCAGCGGGGGTTATCACAGGCAGTAAATCAGTATGTGTAAATCAATCCGCTTTAACGTATAGCATCACAACGGTTGCTAATGCTAGTGCTTATGTATGGACAATTCCATCAGGAGCAACCATCACTTCAGGAGACAATACCAATGCTGTGGTTGTTACGATGGGAAGTACTTCTGGCAATATTGTAGTAACGCCAACCAACACTTGTGGCAATGGAATAGCAAGTGTTTTAGCGATAACGGTTAATCCTCAGATTGCAAACACCGGAGCCATTACTGGTCCACTTACGGTATGTGCAAGTCAAACTGGCGCAAGTTATGCTATTGCGCCAATTGCCGGGGCAAGTTATGTTTGGACAGTTCCAACAGGAGCAAGCATCACCGCCGGAAGTACTACCAATGCAATTACGGTGACTTTTGGAACACAATCAGGAGACATTACCGTAACGCCAAGTAATACCTGTGGTACCGGTCAAAAAAGTACATTAACGGTTACGGTGAACAGTAGCATTACGCCAACAGTAAGTGTTACGACGCCTTATATGCCTGTGTGTGCCAATGTAAATACAACCTTTACGGCAATTCCAGTCAATGGCGGAACTGCTCCAACCTATTCATGGAAAATCAATAATAAGCCTCAAAATGGAAATAATACGTCATCAATTTCAGCAATCGTGAAAAATGGTGATGTGGTAAAAGTAACATTAACTTCCAATATTGCCTGTTCGAGTACTGCTACGGCTTTGGGTAATTTAAATATTACCACGGTGGCTGCTGTACCATTAAAACCAGCAAACTTTATCTCGCAAACGGCTATAGTTACGCAAGGTCAAACGGGCGTTGCTTATGCAATCAATAGTGTAGCCAATGCCAATACGTATGCTTGGACGTTTGGAGGAACCGGCGCTGCATTTAGCAATACCAATACCACCAATACAAGTATTGATTATGATTTTATGGCAACTTCCGGAAATTTAAATGTGGTTGCCATCAATGCTTGTGGTGCTTCACCAGCTTTAACTTTGGCCGTAACGGTAAATCCTTTGATAACTTTGCTTGATAAAACAAAGCATATTGATGGGGTGTTTTATCAAAATGGGTATTTGACTATACTAACGGAAAAACAGGCGATGTACCAATATGACATTGTAGACATGAATGGAATAAGTGTACTTAGGGGAAATCAACTTCATACTCAAATTGATGTAAGTTTCTTGCCTAATGCAATTTATGTAGCAAGAGTGAGGTTGAATGACCAAAATTATACCCTCAAATTTGTCAGGTAATGTATCTACGTCTTTAAGGATTAAGATTGAAATTGATGCCACCGCTTAGGTTTTAAAAAGCGCCAATGAGGTGGCATCAAAACAATATATTCAGCTATTGAGTAGCATAATAAAAGAAGCTGTCTTTATGAAGCATCTTTTTAAAATAGCGAATAATGTTTGCGTGGGGTTACCAATAGTTGAAATTCGTGATTAATTTAAAAAACAACATAGTACATACTTTATTTGAGCCAAGGATATCTTGATATAACGAGTGCCCAAATGTATTTTAAACATCTTTAAACCATTACCATTATAACCATGAAAAAAACGTACCTATCCATTTCAGCAGCCATTGCTATTTTACTTAGTATTGGTTACCAAGGCACTACTGCCATTAAAAATACACATAGTGTCAATGGTAAAAGAGGCGTAACCGGTTCTCCTGGAGAAAATACTTGTAGTCAATCAACATGCCATGGGGCAGGAGCGCCAGGAGGTTTGGCCGACAATGCAGGATCTGGTGCAGTGACGATTACTACGAATCCTGCTTTTGTTAACAATACTTACCAGGCCAATCAAACTTATTCGGTCACAGTTACGGTCAATCAAGTGGGTTGTAGTTATTTTGGGTTTGATTTTGAAGCCTTAGATGCAACTAAACCATTTACTTCCTTAACCACCAATAACTCTATTGGTACATTGTCGACCAATGCGAATTTCCCTGATGTAAGTATTGCACAATATATTGGATCAAAAGGGAATTTTAATGCTTTTCATAACAATCCTACTACGACAACAGATAAGGCTGAATTTACTTTTAACTGGAAAGCCCCAGCTTCGGGCACGGTAAGTATGTATGCGGCAGGCAATGCAGCGAATAATGACAATACGTCTGATGCGGGTGATAATATTTACAAAACGTCATTGTTAAATTTAACGCCTGCTACGGTATTAGGCGTTGAAAATGTGCCATTACAAGCCAGTTTGAATGTGTTTCCAAACCCTGTGCTTGATTTGGCAACGGTTTCTTTTGATTTGAAAAATGACGACAATGTTTCTTTTTCGATTATGAATACGAATGGAGAAATTGTGAAATCATTCGTTAAACAATTGCCTGGAGGAGAGGTGAAAACAAGTTTAGATTTGTCAACCCTTGCAAAAGGCAATTATATTTTAATGCTTAAAACCCAATCGGCACAAGCATTTACTAAATTAGTTAAAAAATAAGTTTAAATTTGAGCTTGCTCATGTAAGTATGGGCAAGCTTTATATTATACGTTATGCAAAAAAAAATACTGCTCTATACTGCGTCACTACTCTTGTTGACGTCATGTTTATACCAAAATGAGGCCGATTTAAAACCTAGCAGTGTGGTTAGCAATACCGTTACCAATCCTGGTAACAATACGCCTGTATTGTGCGACACTTCCTCGGTGACTTATACCAAAAATATTGCAGCCATCATTAAATCCAATTGTTTTGCTTGCCATAGCGATGCAACGGCAGATGCCAATGCTACAATTTCTTTTGAAAGTTATGATATGGTCAATGCTGATATGACAGAAATTGTCAAAAGAATCAATCTTCCCACCTCAAGTCAGAGTTTTATGCCCAAAGGTGGCTCAAAATTAGATGATTGTTCAATTTTGCAAATTAGCCATTGGGTAAATAAAGGAGGTTTAAATAATTAATTACCATGAAAAAAACAGTACTCAGTGCATTGCTTTTTACCCTGCTTTCCTTTTCAATGCATGGTCAAAATTTAGACAGTCTGCTCAATGCAGAAACAGTTGTGGAACCAGATTATTCGACGGCAACTTTCAAAGCATCCAGAATCATTAATGGACATTCTGTAGAACAGGTAAAACAAAACAACCTTGATTTTAGAATTCATCATCGTTTTGGTACCGTAAATAGTGGGGCACAAAATTTTTGGGGATTAGACCAGGCAAACATGTACCTAAGTTTAGAATACGGCATTACGGACTGGATGATGCTTGGTGTAGGCAGAACTAATTATCAAAAATCATTTAATGTATTTAGTAAATTTAAACTATTGCGTCAATCTTCTGGTGTTAAAAATATGCCAGTAACCCTGAGTTTTTATACCAGCGCAGATATGTTTACATTGACAAAACAAAATGTCAATCAAAATTTTACCAACAATTCAAGGTTGTCGTATGTCAATCAATTTCTTATTGCTCGAAAATTTAGCCAATCTTTTTCGCTTCAACTCATGCCTACTTATATTCATCAAAATTTAGTGGTAGAGACGACAGATAAAAACGATATCTTCGGAATAGGTATTGGATCAAGGTTGAAATTGTCCAAAAGAACTTCTTTTAATGTTGAATATTATTACGCCAACAGAAGCACCATTGCTGAAGTTAACAATAAATTCAACTCCTTATCAATAGGATTTGATTTGGAAACAGGTGGTCATGTATTTCAACTGATGCTCACCAATAATGCAACCATGATTGAGCGTTCGTTTATTGGGGGGCAATCGGGTTTGTGGAATAAAGGTGATTTGATGCTAGGTTTTAATGTTTCTAGGGTGTTTTCTTTTGAATAAGTAGGGTCTGCTAAAAAATAGTTTAATAGTTGATTATTAAAATTTCAAGCTGTTTTTAGCCGTTTAAATGCAAGGGGAGTTATTTTATTAAAGTGTCGTAAAAGTTTGTTTTGAGTAACATAGTTAAGCTATTTGTTTCGTAGGGGGGGGGGCGCCGCGGCGGATTGCGTGATCGGCTCTCGCTTTTTTTGTGGTCAAATTACATCGTATTAAAAGGTACCTCAACCCACAACAAAGGCAGCGCTCAAAGATAGCCTCTCCCGCTAACACAAAGCGAATTACACCATACCTTATGGTATAATTTAATTTGTATGTAGGGAATTGCTTAAAGAGATTTAATAGTGTTGAAGACCTAATTTAATCTTACAATTAAAATGCAATCACCAATCAAAAATGGTTTTAAAACCGCTAAGTTTTGTATTACAAAAAACATAATCAATATAATTTACCCAAACATAATCATTTAGAGCCTTTTTAATTTAGACGTTAAAATTCAATATAATTTGTTTATTTTTGTTTACATTTTAACCTATTGTTATGAAAGCAAAATATATTAATCCATTTACCGACTT
>JBIKPL010000143.1:0-7143 GCA_044357485.1 Cytophagales bacterium | reverse complement strand
TTTATGATGAGCTTGTCCTAAGGTAAGGTTAAATTTGTTTGCGAAAGCAGGTTCTACCTCCGAAGTATTGATGGTTGGAGGCACAATATTGTCTTGGATGGCCTTCACACAAATGATGGCTTCAATGGCACCCGCTCCCCCTAATAAATGTCCTGTCATCGATTTTGTGGCACTGATATGTAGCGAATCCCGCAAACCAAACACCCTTTCCATTGAAATTAATTCACTTGTATCGCCTGTTGGGGTAGAAGTGGCATGTGCATTTACATAATCAATTTGGTCAGGGCTAATTTCTGCTTCCGCAATGGCTTCCATCATTCCTAAATACGAACCTTCTCCTTCAGGATGTGTGCTGGTTAAGTGGTACGCATCTGCTGCCATGCCTGTTCCTACCACTTCAGCCAAAATAGTGGCCCCTCTTTTTAAGGCCGAATCTAAACTTTCTACGACCATGGCTCCTGCACCTTCTCCCATCACAAAACCATCTCGAGCAATATCAAATGGGCGACATGCGCCTTCAAAATTATCGTTATTGGTTGATAAAGCCTTGGAAGCATTAAAACCTCCAATGGCACTTTCTGTGATTGGGGCTTCAGAGCCACCGGTAATAATGATGTCGGCTTTGCCTAATATAATGTGGTTAAAGGCTTCTATTAAAGCCGTATTGGCAGAAGCGCAAGCGGATATCGTAGTGAAATTTACACCTCTAAAACCGTAGCGGATAGATATAATACCAGATGCCATGTTGCCAATCATTTTAGGTACAAAATAGGGGTTGAATTTTGGAATTTTCCCTCCTTCTACAAAACCAATAACTTGTTCTTGAAAAGTGCTGATGCCGCCATTTCCTGATCCCCAAATCACACCAATTTTATTTTTATTAACATTTTCTAAATCAATATTGGCATTGATGATGGCTTCTTGTGCTGCAGCAACCGCATATTGTACATACAGGTCGTATTTTCTGGCTTCGTTTTTTTCAAAATATGCCGCGGCATTAAAGTCTTTTACTTCTGCGGCAAATTTTGTTTTGAAATGAGTGGTATCAAATTTAGTGATTAAACCTACACCACTTTTTCCTGCTACTATATTTTTCCAAAATTCTGCTACAGAATTCCCTAGTGGCGTTATGGCCCCCATTCCTGTAATCACTACTCTTTGTAACTTTTTCATGGTATTAGTTTGATTGCGAATTTACTAATTGATAAACACTTTTTTGGATAACAAGATAGGCATTGTGTTGAAATACATTGTTCAAGATCAGGGAGGCCATCAACAAGGCAATGATGCCATGGGCAACTACTGCTGGCTCGTCTTTTAATTCAAAAATAAACTGTGCTTTTCCTGCGGTCAACACCATCGTTAACCATTGTAATATTTCCTCCGCAAAGGTTTGTAATCGTGTTTGCATGCCTATGGGCAAGGTGTTAATGATAGAAGAAAGCGCACCCACGATACAAATCCGATGTAAGGCTAAGCTTTGGTCGTAAATACCAATAAATTGATTTAGCTGTTCTAATGGATTTAAAGCAGTGGTGTGTAGCTTAAATTGATTGAAATCAACAATGCTATTTTCAATGATGGTATTTCCTAAATCAGCTTTGGTTGGAAAATGATAATGTACTGCTGCATTTTTGATTTTTAGGGGTTGGGATATGTCCGCAAAACTAAAAGCATGGTAACCTTTCGTTCTGAGGAGCATTTCTCCTAATTGAAGTATTTCCTGCTTGGTGACATTCATGCTGCGAATATACTTACTTATTAGTAAGTAATACTATTTGTTTGCTATAAATTTTTAATCAGTATTCCAAATTTAGGGTGGTAGCTGAAAAACAGGTTATTTGTTGATTTTTAGAGATTTAAGCTATTGCTTTAACCGTTTAAATGCAAGGGTATTTGATCTTATTAAAGTGGTGCACTAGTTTGATTTAAATAGCATAGATAAGCTATTCATTTCGTAGGGCGTTCCCTTCGGTCGCGTGATCGGCACTCGCATTTTTTCTTGTGGTCAAATCATTTCGTATTAACACTATTGAAGTCCTACTTTAATCTTCCAATTAATATGTAATCACCCATCCCAAATGGTGTTAATAAAGCTCAGTTTTGTATTTCCCAAAAACATAATCAATATTATTTGCCCATACAAAATCATTTAGAGCCATATTTAGAGCGGGTGTTTTGTGAATTTATTTTGTACTAAAATTTTTTCTGCATTTATTTCCATCATTTTCAATATTCTATTATCTAATGTGCCTCTAATTTTTTATTTTTGAAAAAACAGATCATTCAAGTGAAAATATATAAAGTTCTAGCACTATTTCTTTTTGTTTTACTGTGGGGGTGGTCATCGCCATTGTCGGCGCAGCATCTTTTTCCTCATTTAGATAGCCTTTCAGGGATGTACGGGTATAAGTATTCCTCTAAAGACAGTACTTGGGTAATTAAACCCTATAATCACGATCGTGCTTGGGCTTTTTCAGACCAATATGCCAGGGTAAAAACCAATGATGGGTACAATTTTTTATTGATGAATGCGGGTTATTTAAGTAAGCGGTGGTTTGCTGATGCACATGATTTTAAGCATAAAATAGCACCTGTATTGCACCCAGAGTATAATTTTGTAATCAATAGAGATTCTATTCGATTTAAAGATTCCACCATTTGCCAAGAAACAGTTACGTCGACCGAAATTCATAAATGGAATTTTATTCGTGCCAATATTCAATATCGAGACAGCATTATTTATAAAAAAGTTTTTAAAGGGCTTGATTCTGTTTTTGTGAAAAATGACGAGGAAACGAATTTGCCCGTTAAAGTATTTACGCGCCTCGACTCTGTTTTTGTAGCGGATTCGGCGATTGTTAAAATACCCATTCATGGCTATGAAAAGTTGTTTGAAAATGGCTTTGATGCTTTTCATTATATCGATAAAAATTATATTGTCGTTCATCAACAACATACAGGCTTGTTGAATCCTGCTGGTAAATTACTTTTCCCAACCATTTACAATCAAATTTTATGGGCCGATTCCTCCAAAATTAAACATCGTTTTTTGGTGGAGCATAATGGAAAATGGGCCATTGCCGATACTTCAGGAACCTTACTGACTACTTTTCAATATTCCACCATAGTGCCGTCTGAAAATGCATACTTCCAAGTGAAAGATTCTACAGGCACCTATTTTTTAAAAGCTGATTTACAACCTTTGTTCAAACAGCGTTATACCCAATGTTTGGGGTATAACCAAGGCTATGCTTTGGTCGCTAAAGATTCTTTATGGGGAATTATTGATTTGACTGGCAAGGAAATTATTGCCCCCATTTACCAATATATTGGTTGGAAACAAGATTCATTGAAAGGTAAAATATTTATCAATAACAAAGTCCAAACCTTTAAAAATGGATTTTGGGGTATGGTTTCTAATAAAGGGAAGGTTATTTTAGAAAATAAATTCAATGAAATATTGCCAGCTTCAGAAGGTTTTATTGCAGCCAATGGGATAGAGATTTATGGCTACCATCCAGATGGGGTTTGGGGCTTTTTTGACCTCAAAGGCAAGTCTGTAGTGAGTTTGAGATACGATCAACTGGTGCAGTCTTTTAGTCATGGTGTTGCTATTGTTGGGTATTACATGATGCAGAAAATTAAACCAGCAGAATTAGAGATTCGTGTAGGTTTAATTGACCAATCGGGGAGAGCGTTAACCGGTTTTTTATACAAACAAATCATCAAGATTACCGACCAATTATTCGCCTTGCAAAACAATGCTAACCAATGGGGATTTTGTGATGCCAAAGGTAAAATTGTACATGCATGTACCTATGACGAATATGTAGTATTAAACAATAATGAAATTAAGGTGGAGAAATTTGGTAAATGGGGGGTGGTAGAGGCCAATGGTAAAGTGCTTTACGAACCTGTTTATAAAACAATAGTTAAAAATGGCACCGCTTGGCAAGTCGAAAAGTTTAATGCTTATGCCATTTATAGGGATAGTATAGGTTTCGCTAAACACGAGTTTGATTACTTTAAATCTGCCGCACCTAACATGTTTATTTTTGGGTTAAATGGCTATTATGGCTTAATTGATACCAAAGGAAATGTAATCCTGAAAAATGCTTATACCCAAATTGAACCCTTTCAATATGGCTTTTCGGTTGTGAAAATCAATGGGAAATATGGGATGATCAATAAAGCAGGGAAATATATTTTACAACCTGAATATGATTATATTGAACATGATACTTTAGGTTTTTTGAGGGTTAAGGGGAAAGAAATACATGATTATGGTCATGTGAAAGTGGTCGTTTCTGAGGTGCCTAAGTGGGGGATTATCGACAGCTTAGGCCATACGATATTAGAAATTAAACACACCAATATACTCAAACAAAAAGAAGGGATTTTTCAGGTGAAAAGAGGTAATCTTTGGGGGTATTTTAACATGATGGATGACCAAATTATTCCTTTCCAATTTACGACAACCGGTCCTTTTCGCCATGGCTTGGCCATTGTCAATAAAGACGGAGAAGAAGTGCTGATCAATAAAAATGGAGAGGTGGTAAATAAAACAAGTTATGATTCTTTAGGAATTTTAGGAACCCATACCATTTTGTTTTTGAAAGACAACCACTATGGTTTAATTGATGAACATGGCGCACAATTGCTCGCTCCTTGTTACCAAGCGGTAAAACAAGTTGCGTCAACCGTATTGCAATTTACTGAAATGGACAGCATTAAAACCTTGGTGAATTTTAATGGTCTTGCGTTTTGGGGTGGTTTTACAGATTCATTGGCCGAAAATTGGAATGAAGACATGTTACTTTTTCATGGAGATACCGCTTGGCAAGTGTTTAATAAACACGGAAAACAGGTATTGCCTTTAAAACCACGCTATGAAAAAGTGGAACAATATTCAAATGGATATGCACGAATGACTTATGGGGGCAAACTTGGTTTTATTGATACAAATGGAAAGTTAAGAATTTCTAACCAATACGATGAAATTAGCCATTTCCATGAAGAAATGTGCGCTTTTAAATTATTGGGAAAATGGGGCTATATTGATAAAGCAGAACATATTTGGACGCAACCCTATTATGAACAAGCCTTGGATTTTCAAGGTGGCCTAGGAGCCGTGTATAAAAATAATAAATGGGGATTTGTAGATAAAAATGGGAGAGAAGTTACTAAATTGTTGTACTCAGAAATTCGTTATGACGGGCAAGGTTTTTATGCAGTTAAAAGAAACGACCATTGGGGAATGGTAAACTGTAGCTTGGGTGAATTTTTATTTACTAAATTCGAACAGGTTGAAATGCTTGGCGATTCGTATGTTAAAATCGGGGCTGAAGGTAAATTTGGGGCAGCAAATCTAAAAGGTGAATTAATTGTTCCGATTCAATACGATAGCATCGATTACGATGAATACAATAAAACCGTTATAGCGATACTAAAACCGCAATAAACATACATACCAATGTTTTATAGAGCACCTAAAAAAGGCAATGGCGGAAGATCGGCCGAAAGCAACTCTTTGAAAGAGGTAATAGAGGCGATGTTAAAATCTTTTAAACTAGAGAAAAAATTTTCAGAAGTAACGATTATTAACAGTTGGACTACCTTGGTGGGTAAACTTATTGCCTCCAAAACTACCGATCTGTACATTAGAAATAAAGTTTTGTACGTGGTCATTGATTCTCCTCCGCTTAAAAATCAATTGTTTATGTCTCGTACGCAGTTACTCGACCTTATTACCGAAACGTATGGTCCTGGATTAATCAATGAAGTAGTAGTGAGGTAATTGTGGTGGAAGTGTTTGGGTTATGAAAAAATCAGTAGCAATTATCGGTAGTGGTCCAGCAGCATTAATGTTGGCTGCAACACTGAACGAAACCAAATTCGATATCAGCATTTACGAACAAAAAAAAACGTTGGCCAGGAAATTTTTAGTGGCAGGCGATGGTGGATTTAACCTTACCCATTCTGAAGCCATGGAAACCTTTATCACTAGGTATACACCCGCTGATTTTTTGAAACCGTTTTTACAACAATTTACAAATCAAGATTTAAGAAATTGGTTGTTAGGTCTGGGAATCGAAACTTACGTAGGTTCAAGTAAACGCGTATTTCCTATAGCAACCATAAAGCCTGTACAAGTCTTAAATGCAATTATGGCTAATTTAAAAACTAAAAAGGTGCATTTTTTTACGCAACATACCTTTAAGAATTGGACGGCCTCAAATGCTTTATTATTTGAATCAAATCATGGAAATGTAAGTATACAAGCCGATATTGTTGTGTTTGCTTTGGGAGGTAGTAGTTGGTCGATAACAGGAGCTGATGGGATTTGGAGTACAGTATTTGCTCAAAAAGGTATTCAAATAATGCCGTTTCAAGCCTCGAATTGTGCTTATGAAATTGCTTGGCCTGAAGCATTTAAGGCGGTGTTGGAAGGACAAGCATTGAAAAACATTACGACAACCATTGGCGATAAAACGGTAAAAGGAGAATTGGTACTTACGCGGTTTGGCGTTGAAGGAAATGCTATTTATGCCCTCAGTCCTGAGATTAGAGCACAATTTGCCAAGCAATTATTTGCCACTGTTTATATCGATTTTAAACCTTCCCTAAGCATTGAGCAACTAAAACAGAAGCTTGAAAAACCATACCGCAGCTCTTGGACAGCTCACCTGATTGCAGCTTTACATTTGTCTAAACCACAGATAAATCTTTTGAAATGTATGCTGCCAAGAGAATCATTTATTCAGCTTGATGAAATTGTAAAATGGATAAAGTTTTTCCCGCTTACGTTGCGTTCTTGTGCTCCAATAGACGAGGCGATTTCTACCGTTGGGGGAATAGCCTTGACTGAAGTTGATGCTTTTGGTCAGCTTTATAAAATGCCTCATCAATATGCTATTGGAGAAATGTTAGATTGGGATGCGCCAACAGGAGGATACTTGTTGCAGGCTTGTTTTAGTATGGGGTATGGTTTGGGTAAAGCTTTAGAGGAGAGGTATTGTTCAATTTGAGGCCTTAGTCACCAATTAATGCTGATTAGTTAAAACTATTTGAATGTTAATTATATTTCAAATAATTATTATTTAAAAATATATTGTGAAATGAAAGATTTTATAACTAAAA
>JBIKPL010000496.1:0-2515 GCA_044357485.1 Cytophagales bacterium | reverse complement strand
TGCGAATCAACACAAAACCGCCCAATAAAGAGGGCGCGACATTATCGGCATGGGCCGATCCGCAAGCCAAACGTTCGCCTTCCATGGCAAATGGCAACAATTGTGCTTGGGTCAATGGTTTGTTTAGCAATTCATTGATGGCAAAAACCCCCGCAACAGCACTTGCTGCACTAGAGCCTAAGCCACTTCCCAGAGGCATTTTTTTATGCAATTGAATATCTACGCCCTGATCTGAACCAATGTGTTTTAAAAAATTGAGAACAGAAACACCTACCGTGTTGCGTTCGGCATTCAATGGCAAGCGGCCATCGTCTCCAGTAATTTTAGAAATAGTGACACCTGGCGTGTTTTTGAGGGTTAAAATTACCTCATCTCCAGGATTTTCTACGGCAAAACCAAGTACATCAAATCCGCATGAAACGTTAGCAACGGTAGCTGGGGCAAATATTTTTATGTCTTTCATTTGTAAGTAATTTCGACTTAAACGAATCAATAAGTCAATGTATAAATAGACAATAATTAGAGAATTTGCTAAAAAAACGCCATTATTGTTTTATTAAATAGAATGTTTATTTAATGTTGTATAGGTTGTTTTCCCGATGGTATCAACGAGAGGGAATGAATAAACTGCTTTTTCAGAATATCCCAATTTATCTATTTGTGCTATAAGTTGGTCAAACTCTTTAAGGTTTTTGATATTAGAATTTTTGTTTTGTTCAACGTTAACAGTCTCTTTAAGTTTATCAGCTATTGTTTTCATCATCATATAAATTTTCGTGAATGCAAAAATGCTTCTGAATTATTTCTTATTATATATTGACATATTAAGTCATTGTAAATCCTGATTAATGGTTTTAAAATAACATCATTGGAGTAATCTTCTATCTTTAATTTTAGAATATGTGTTAAAGCGGCCACATCAATTGAACGACCATGAGAATGCCAAAGTTTATTATCGGAAAGAAATTTTGCAATTTCTGTAGCCCTTGCAATTTTTTCTTCGTCTGTAACTGGTGTACCATTACTATGCTTGCTCCAGTTCTTAAATTTATATTTAACGAGCCATTCTTTTAATAATTCAACCGTTAAATCTCGTGCTTGTTCAAACCTTCTTAACATTGCAATATCCTGTTCTCTAAGCATAATTAATTCTGCTTGTGTCAATTGTCCACTTGCAGACTTGGCAATCATTTCTTCCACTTTATCGAGGTAACCAAGTGCCGGAACCCAATTTTTACCATTAAAAACTTGTGGATCAATTGGACCTAAAGATGATGAATAATCCATATAAATCTTATCTCCTGACATACAAAAAATTGTTCCAGCTGAATATGCCGCATCTGGAACAATGAAATATACTTCTTTATAATGATGCCTGGTAATTTTAACAAGTTTTTCAACCGTTTCAGCACTACCTCCTGGTGTATTCAATATAATGCATAGCGTGGTATGCTTCACTTGATCTGATTTTAAGTCTTCAATAAAATCTCTAAAAGGTTTTTCTAATGAATTAGCGATAGAACCATAATAAAAAATTACATCTGCGTTAAAATAATTTTCAAGTTTTGACAATCTATCGTTTAAGATATCTGCCAATGTTGAATCAAAAATTGGTTTCATTTTATATATTTTAAGTATATTGAGATAAGTTAAAACTTTAAAAAATAACTTTTATATAATCTATGTTTGACAACTTTCTGAAAGTTGTCAAACATAAGTTGTTAAATTTACACCAAATAGTGAAACACTTTCACGATATCAGCAAATACGCCTGCGGCAGTAACTTCTGCTCCAGCGCCTGGGCCTTTAATTACGAGTGGACGCTCTTTGTACCTTTCTGTTGTAAACGATATAATATTATCAGATCCTGATAAGGAATAGAATGGATGTTGGGCGTCTACCGCTCTGAGGGTAACGCTTGCTTTGCTGTTTTCTAAAGTGGCGATGAATCTTAACACTTTGCCGTCAAGTTCTGCTTCTTTACGTCTTTTTTCAAAGAAAGCATTTTCATTTTCTAATTCTACAAAGAAGTCAGCTACCGTTTTGGCTTCATTGCAGCTTTTTGGTAAAATATTTTCTACCTCAATATCGGCAGGTTCCAAAGCTAAACCAGAGTCACGTGCTAAAATCAATATTTTACGGGCCACATCAGAGCCACTCAAATCGTCTCTTGGATCTGGCTCGGTAAAGCCTTTTTCTTTGGCTTGTTTCACAATGTCTACAAAACGAACGCCTTCTTTAAATGAATTAAAGATGAATGATAAAGTTCCAGAAAGAATAGCTTCGATTCTGATAATTTCATCACCGCTGGTTAATAAATCGTCGAGTGTATTAATTACAGGCAAACCGGCACCAACATTGGTTTCGTATAAGAATTTCACCCCATGCTTTTTGGCTGATTTACGAAGCAATTTATATTCGGCATAGGTGCCAGAATTGGCTAATTTATTAGGCGTAACAATCGATACACTTGCGGTCAACAAATCGTTATAATGCTCTACCACTGATTTGCTAG
>JBIKPL010000142.1:0-7200 GCA_044357485.1 Cytophagales bacterium | reverse complement strand
CTTGCAAACACATATTGTTAATGATGTGTTAACTTGCTATGAAGGCAAATTGACGAGTAAGAAGAGGTAACAGATTGTTTAAATTGGTTTTCAAAGTAATATTTCAGAACTAAAAGGGCCGAACAATAATCCCGAAGGGATGATATTATTATAGTTTGGGTTTTAAATGGCATCCTGATTTATTGTACCGATATTTCGTATAAATTATTTAAGGCGCTAAATCTAAGGTAAATGGCTTTGCTTTGACCATTAATGGTTTTGCATGCTGGGCCATTTTCAAAGAAATAAATAAATTGTTTTTGCCCTCTTTCCATTAATTCATTTTTATCAGGCATTCCGAAATAAGCACTGATTTCTTCTTGCGTATGGTTGAGCAATTGTTTTTGTTGGGATAAAATAGCGTTGTACAATGTTGCCCTGTCACCTTTACAACCGCTTTTGTCAGCTTTCCATGTTTGGTTGTTAAAACGTTCCAACGGTTTAATATCATTGCTACAAGCATTGAGTAGGGTAAGCGATAGTATGCTGATGATGATTACTGAAATGTTTTTCATGGTTGATGTTTTGTGAATTTTTTTACTAGTTGATTGCACAATGTCAAGGTTGTTTTTTATGGAAGTAATGGTGTTAAAATTCACAATTTTGAGGTGTTCTTGGGAAAGGAATTACATCTCTGATATTTCCCATACCGGTTATAAACAAAATTAACCTTTCAAAACCTAAACCAAATCCACTATGAGGACAGGAACCAAATTTGCGGGTGTCGAGGTACCACCAAAGGTCCTCTTCTTTTAAGCCTACTTCTTGCATTCTTATCAGCAGTTTGTCAAGGTTGTCTTCCCTTTGGGAGCCCCCAATTATTTCTCCAATCCCTGGGAAAAGTACGTCCATAGCCCTAACCGTTTTACCATCTTCATCCAATTTCATATAAAATGATTTGATGTCTTTTGGGTAATGGGTGAGAATTACTGGTTTTTTAAAATGTTTTTCTACCAAGTATCGCTCATGTTCCGATTGCAAGTCTGTTCCCCAAGCCACAGGATATTTAAATTGACCTTTTTTATTCGGTTTAGAATCAATTAATATCGCCACAGCGGTAGTGTAACTTACTCTTTCAAAATCGTTTTCAAGTACAAGGTTTAATTTTTCTAGAAGTCCCCAATCGCTACGGTCTTCTTGTTTTTTCTTGGCTTCCTCTTTGGAAAAACGTTGGTCTAGGAAAGCCAAATCCTCTGCACAAGTGTCTAATGCTTCTTTAATTAAATATTTTAAAAAATCTTCTGCCAAATCCATATTGTCCGTAAGGTCAGCAAAGGCCACTTCAGGTTCTACCATCCAAAATTCAGCTAAATGTCTGGTGGTATTTGAATTTTCGGCTCTAAAAGTAGGGCCAAAAGTATAAATTTCTGACAAGGCCATCGCACCCAATTCTCCTTCTAACTGACCAGAAACCGTTAAGTTAGTTTGCCTTCCAAAGAAATCTTCTTTGTAATTAATTTCACCATTACTCGTCAGTGGCGGTTTTAAGGGGTCTAAAGTTGTGACCCTAAACATTTCACCTGCTCCTTCACAATCTGAAGCGGTTAAAATTGGGGTATGTAAATACACAAATCCTCTTTCGTTAAAGAATTTATGAATACCAAATGCCATGGCATTTCTTATTCTTAGGATAGCACTAAAAGTACTTGTACGAGGACGTAAGTGTGCAATTTCTCTTAAAAATTCTAAGGAGTGTTCTTTGGGTTGTAATGGATATTTTTCGGGATCAGCCAAACCATAAATATCGATATGGGTAGCTTGTATTTCTACGGATTGTCCTTTGCCTGCTGAGGGTATTAAAATACCTTTTACTGCAATGGCTGCACCTGTGCTGATGTTTTTAAGTGTGTTTTCTTCAAATTGTGAAAGCTCAACTACCACTTGAATATTTGAAATGATAGAGCCATCATTCAAGGCAATAAAGGCGATTTCTTTATTTGCTCGTTTGGTTCTTACCCATCCTTTTACCACTACTTCAGTACCAAAGTCGGTACTCGATAACAATGATTTTATTTTGGTTCTTTTCATCATGGTTGTTGCTAGATTAAATCTCAAGAAACATGTTTTTCAATTGGTAATGTTGACGATGAATTGTATGAAAATGTTATCGTCGTCTTCAAACCAAATTAATTGGTATACCCAAACAAGTGTTTTTCTTTGATGGCAATGGCCACTTGCTCCGGTACGTATTTTTCCCATTCAGTTTTTTTATCGTGAATCATTTTTAAAACTTCATCAGAATAAATGCCTGGATTATTGGTATTAGGATTTTGTATGTCTTCAATTTTATCATTTACCCATAAATATTCATACAAATCAATCAGATTTGCAGGCAATTGGTATTCTCTGCCACTGATAATTTTGCTGTTGTCTTTGCTTAATGTTGGGTAAATATAAATTTTAACATTTCTACTAAACAATTGCGCAAATGATTCTAAAATACCGCCTTTTAGATTTAAATAGTATTGTTCGTTAAATATTTCGGATAAATTAGGCATTCCGAATACAATGCCGATTTTAAGTTTGGTGTGTTGTGATAGGTAAGTTACCAATCTATAATATTCGTGGTAATTAGAAATTAACACATTTTTGCCTGTTGAGCAGAGGATGTCTGCACGGTCTAGGAAATCTTTTTCATCTATTTCATTATTGCCCTCTCTTAAATTAACCAAAGTTAATTCTGCCAATTCAATAATGGGTTCTCCATGTACAGACGTTTCATTTTTGAATTGTTCGTACGATTTTTCGAACATATCCTCATTGACTTTGGTAAGAGGACGAAAACGGCCTCTTGTAACCAAAATATTTTTTTTATATAAGGCTTCAGAAGGTTGCAATACTTCTCCTGTTGGAGAGAAAAGTGCGGCATTGGTGAGCCCGTTTTTTACTAATTTCAAAGCCATTAACCTATTGTCAACGTTTTTGAACTGCGGGCCCGAAAGTTTAAACATGTCAATTTCAACGCGTTCCGGACCTAGATTATCCATCAATGAAATCATCATTTGTTCTGGGGTTTCATGGTAGTAAAAGCATGAATACACCATATTTACACCTAAAATTCCTATCGCTTGTTGTTGTAGTGCCGAATCGGTATCGAGCATGCGCACATGAATAATTAAATCATTCGGTGCCGAGTCTGGTTCTAGTTGAAATCTTACGCCTAGCCACCCATGTCCTTGGTTTGTTTTTTTAAAATTAAGGCATACGACAGTATCTGCCATAGCGAAAAATAAAGTATCGTCTGGCCTAACACTTTTTAACCGTTCTTCGAGTAAAGTGTATTCTTTTTTAAGCATTTTTTGTAGCCTACTTTCGCAAACATAGCGACCGCTTTCTTCTTTACCGTAAATAGCATCAGAAAAGGTCATGTCATAGGCCGACATGGTTTTGGCAATGGTGCCAGATGCTGCACCAGCTTTGAAAAATAAGGCCGCAACTTCTTGACCTGCACCTATTTCCGCAAAGGTACCATACGTGCGTGTATCAAGATTTATTTGTAAAGCCTTGTGTCTTGGTGTTTGCTCGTTGAGTTCTATGCCCATAAGTATTGTCTTTAATGGTGTTGTGTTCAAAAGTACATAAATTAAGTCTTTTTCTGATTAATTTAATATTAAAATCTACATTTGTTTTGTGCGACAAATTTTGCGTTTTTATAAAATATTTAAAATGAAACATTTACTACTGTTTTCAATTTTGTGTAGCTTAAATTGTGAATAAACACAAACGAAAAATTGTTGTGATTTTTCACTTTATAATGTGTATTTCCATTCAATTGATTATGTTGCTGTGGGGTAATAAAATGTATTTCAACGCAATCAAAAAGCACTCAAACGATGTCGATCTCGTTAACCCAACAAGGCAAATTTATGCCATACGTGATTGGTGTAATTGAATGATGTTTTATTATTGTAACAACTCAGGCTTAGTAATTACTTGCAAACACATATTGTTAATGATGTGTTAACTTGCTATGAAGGCAAATTGACGAGTAAGACGATATAACAAATTGTTTAAATTGGTTTTCAAAGTCATATTTCAGAACTAAAAGGGCCGAGTTTTACTTATTTATAACAATATCATCTAAACAATAATCCCGAAGGGATGATATTATTATAGTTACAATTATTTTAATTTTTGCTAATTTTTTTGCGAAAAAAATAAACACTTTTGTAGCGATTGTCGAGCTTTTCAGTAGAGATGGCATTGTGTTTTGCTTTCACTTAACCCTAGCGAATTAGTCAGTGAAATTTAAATTTATTTCCCATAAAAAAGCCTTTAATAGGGATGAACTATTAAAGGCTTTTTTTATGAAAAATATTTTAGACTATTTCTTCTTAATGAATAACTCCAATGAGTCTTTGGTGGTACTTGATTTTTTAGTCACGAAATGTTCGAAGTTTTCATGTTCATCCGTTTGTTTTGGTAATAACACCGTTTGTTCTTCTACTATTGGTGTGGTCGATGGAGCTATAGGTAAAATTGTATTTGATTTGCGTACCGGTAATTTGTTCGTTTTTATAACTGTTGTTGCTTTTACGGTCGGTAAACTTATTGGCGTGTTACTTATGGTTGGTACAGTTTCATCTCGTTTATACTCTTTTGTAGTTACTTTTGTAGGCTTGGGTATTATTGCTGTTTTGGTTTGGTTGTGCAATGTCCAATAAACCAATATTCCTGCAACTATGCTTGCACCACCGATATAATACATTAATTTATTGCTTAACCAATTGCTACTTTTAAGGGTACTTGCTTTTAATATTTCATCAAAATCAATAGCTACTTGATATTCAAAATCATTAAAACGCTCCTGTAAAGATTGTTGAAGATGGTCGATATTGTTATGATTTGTTTTCAATTATTTGTTATTTTTATTGATTAAATCAATTAGTTGCATTCTGGCTTTGTTTAAGTGGGCTTTAGAAGCACCCACCGAGATGTTTAGTATTTCTGCAATTTCATGATGCATATACCCTTCAATGAAATACATGTTAAATACCGTTCGCCTACCTTTAGGTAATCCATCAATGTAGGAAAGTAAATCTTTCATCTCTAAATTATCTGGAAGTACAACCGCTTGTTGATCCGATAAATTGTTTATCATATCTTCATCATCACTGTAAGTGATTTGAAGGTCAATTTTACTTTTTTGTAAATGCTTAAATACCGTGTTGAGGGTAATTCTATATATCCAGGCTCCAAAGTCACCTTTGTTATGGTCAAATTTTTCTAGGTTAGTGAAAATTTTAATAAAGGAATCTTGTACTAAATCTTTGACATCTTCTTGTTGACTTAAATATCTTCTGCACACACCACCAACCTTGCTGGAATATAATTCCACCAAACGGCGTTTTGCCTTTTCATTATTTTGAAGGCATGCATTGATGATGTCAAGTGGATTATCCATTCAGTAATCTAAATAAAATGATACACTTAAACCATACTATCCTTAAAGGTAGTCGATGGTTTAAATGTGCTTAAAATTTAAGTAAAATAAATTGAATATTACATAAGTTTTAACGAAATGTTTTTAATATTTATTTTTCATGAATGAAGAATAAATAGTTTATCGTTGTATTGATTGCTATGCTAAAGCATGATGTATTGTTTAATTCCAACTGACTTAATCAAGGTCAATATAAACATCTGCAGTGAGTGGTTTACCAATACAAGTGAGTACATAGCCTTTGGCAATTTCATTTTCACTTAAGGCATCACTTCCTTTCATGGCTACTTTTCCGGTTATACAAGTACCTATACATGCCGTACAAACGCCTTTTTCACATGAAAATGGTAACCTAATATGTTCGTCTGAGGCTGCTTTTAAAATAGATTTCCCTGCTGGTACAAAAATGCGGTGTTCTGTTGATTTGTATTTAACTGTAACTGTTTGGTCTTTTATTTCAGGATCTTTGTTGCTTTGTATTTCAGTTGGGGCAAAGCCAAAATTTTCTTTGTGTATTTTTGAAGCAGGCACTTTAAGGGTACTGAGTGCTAATTGAACTTCATTTATTAAACCACTAGGGGCACAAATGAAATATACGGCTTCTTTAGGGAAAATTACAGGTAATTGTTCAAGACAAGCGATAATAGAATCTTGGTGTAGTCTTCCTGAAAGGCCATACCATTTGTCTGATGCTTGGCTGATAACATTCAAATGGTTAAATCTACCCGCATAAGTAAGTTGAAGCTGCTCAAGTTCCTTTTTAAAAATAATGTCATGTTCCGTACGATTGGCATATATTAAATATACTTTGCTCCATAACTCTATGGCTAAAATTGATTTTGCCATGGCGAATAGGGGGGTAATGCCACTTCCTCCCGCAATAAGTACAATCGTTCTTTTATTGCTTGCATTGAGGTGTGGAATAAAGGTGCCTGCTGCTGGTAAAACTGCTATGGTCATCCCAATTTCGAAGTGGTCACAAATAAAATTTGAAACCTTTCCTGTTTTTACCCGTTTGACTGTGATGGATAAGTTTCTGTTGATCTGTGGAGAGGAGGAAAAAGAGTATTCTCTTTTGTAGACTTCTTCATTGATGGTAACCAAAACGGTTAAGAATTGTCCAGCTTTGTAAGGCAAATCATCAAAGGTTTCATTGAAAACAAAAGTGACTGTGTCTGCCGTTTCTTGTATTTTATCTTTTATCGTAAGTTGAATTGTGTTTGTCATTTGAATGGTTGGGTGATGTATTCTAAGGCTCAAAAATACGACTAAAAGAAATAATTACGAGGACAGTATGGAAATTATTTATTAAATAAATTAAACTAAGTTTTTAACCGCATTGTTCAGGATTAACTTTGATTAGAATATGAAAATAAGACCAAGTGTTGCCATTGTCAAAGATGGTAAATTGATGTTGATGAAATACGTGTATGGCGGTGTAGAGGTGTATAATTTGCCCGGTGGCAATGCGGAAGAAATGGAAGCCATTGCAGAAACGGTTGAAAGAGAATTGATGGAAGAATTAAAATTGTCTGTCAAAACCAATCAATTGTTGTTGGTCGGTGAAACCCATCAAATTTCAAAAAATAATTCTGTTTTGCATTTGGTATTTGATGCCACAATTATCACTGGAAACCCGATTTTGAATCCAGAACATACCACCGCATTAGAGGTAGTTTGGATTAGTGTAGATGAAATTCACTTGTTAAATATGTACC
>JBIKPL010000141.1:0-7206 GCA_044357485.1 Cytophagales bacterium | reverse complement strand
CAAATTCGGAAGAGCAGGAGAGCAGGTAAAAACACACACGCAACTAATTTGCAAGCAAACGGATTGCAAATCCTGTGATACTGCTTCCGAATTGCAAATTCGGAAGAGCAGAATTCGGAAAAGCAGAGAGCAGGCTATTCGACATTTTCAATGTCGAATCCCTATCGTAGGATTTCCAATCCGGCTTTATACATTTCGGATTGAAAATCCTATGATACTGCTTCCGAATTACAAATTCGGAAGAGCAGAAATGAAAACCTTTCCCTGAGCTCCATTTTTGTGCTTGTGCAGGATACCTAATATTTGCATTAAAGAACCTAATTTGTTGTTTGACTCCTCCAGGAAATTGGGGCATTTCTTGTATTTCAGAAATATCATAGTCTTGTTTGATTGTATCTTTCTCCTGAGTAAACCCATCTCGGCAAACAAACAACAAAATAATAACTAAAAACTTTTTCATATTTATCACTATTTTAAAAGCAAAGGAATACCTATTTTTCCTCTGCTTTATCCTCAACACTTTTATTTGTTTCTGGCATAACTTTATCATCAACTCCTTTTAAATAAGATGGCAAGTTAAGCCCAGCCATGTTAAATAAGTCATTTAAAGGAGGAACTGTTTTCATCATTCCTGACACAAAATTTGCGGTGGAAGAATTGCTATTATCTCCAGAGCCATTTCCAGAATCCCAAACAGTTATTTTATCTATTTTAATATTTTTAACTGCTTCAACTTGCGTTCTAACTAATTCTGGAAGTTTTTCAAGTAGCAATAATTGGAAAGCTTTAGTAGGATCACCACCTGCAGCTGCAACCACTTCTTTATAACCTTCTGCTTGTTTTGTTAATATTTCAAATAAACCTTTTGCTTCTGCTTCCATTTTTGCAAAAATTGCATCAGCTTCTCCTTTTGCATTTTCTCTGATTGTTTCCGCTTGAGCTTGTGCTTCTATGATAGCCCTTTTTTTAGCAATTTCAGCAGGAACAACAATATTTGCAATTTGTGTCGATCGCTCTCTTTCAGAACGTGCTAACTCAGCTTTTTGTTCTGCTACATAGGACTCTTCAAGTGCCTTTGCTTGTTGTACTTTTTCGGCTGTAATTGCAATCCTTAATGATTCAGCTTCTTTTTCTCTTCTTAAGGCTTCAGAATTTGCAATATCAATTTTAGCTTCATTCTCCCCTTTTATTGCAATAGCATTCGCTTCTGAAGTTTTTACTCTTGTATCTCTTTCTGCTTCTGCTTTACCAATAGTTTCATCTTTAACTGCTGTAGCGATACTAATTTCTCTATCTTTTTGAGTGATTGCAATTTTCACATCCCTATCTCTATGAGTTTCAGCTATCTGAGTATCCTTTTCTCTATCAGCCAATGCCTTCCCAATTTCACCCATTTTTTCTTGTTCGGCAACACTAATTTTTGCTTCATTTATAGCTTTTGCTGCTGCTTCTTTTCCTAATGCTTCAATATATCCTGATTCATCTTTAATATCTGTTACATTGACATTTATCAGCTTTAAACCAATCTTTTTTAATTCACTATCAACATTCATCGAAATATTTTCTAGGAATTTATCTCGGTCTGAATTTATTTCTTCTATAGTCATTGTTGCAATAACTAATCTTAACTGACCAAATAGTATATCTTTAGCTAATTCTTGAATTTGTTCATTAGATAATCCTAACAATCTTTCTGCTGCTGTATTCATACTATCTGCTTCTGTAGAAATAGCTATAGTAAATCTACAAGGTACATCAACACGAATGTTTTGACGACTTAATGCATTGGTCAAATTTGCTTCAATAGACAAAGGTTTTAAATCTAAAAAAGCAAAATCTTGAATTACGGGCCAAATAAAAGCACCACCACCATGTACACATTTAGCAGAAGTACCTCCAGTTCTTCCATAAATAACTAAAATTTTATCTGATGGACATCTTTTATACCTAGATATTAAAGCTGAAATTGTAACAAAAAGTACTACTGCTGTAACTACAATAATTATAATTGGATTCATATATATAAATTTAAATTGTTTCTACTATTAATATATTATCAAATTCTACTTTTACAACTTTAACTAAAGTTCCAGACACTAATTTATCCTGATCAGTCATAGCATCTAACTCGTGATATGCGCCATTAACGCTCATCAAAACTTTACCTTTTCCTGATTTATTTCCAGGAATTGTTAAAAGTACTTCACCAGATTTATTTATTGTATTTGAAAATCTAAATGAATTGTCTTCTGAAAGATTTTGAACTTGTTTGATAATTATAAAGAATAAATAAACATACAATGCACCAACCAACAATGCAATAATCATTAAAATAGGTTTATTAGAAATTGTTGTGTAAAATGAAATTCCAGTCCAACTAAATCCTAGTAAAAAATTCACTAAATTTCTTAAAGAAAAAACTTGGAAATGATCATCAACACCTCCAGTATCACTTTCAAAATCAGCTCCAATACCATCTGTGGCATCTCCACCTACAAAAGTCATGATTGATTGGATAATAAAAATTAGACTTACAGGAATAGCAACAAACCAAAATGTCTTTAACAATGGCTCAAGATTATTAAGAATTTCCATGTTTCTATTAAATTTAAGACTGAAAAGATACGAATAATTTGATGCTTTTTCATGTATTAGTAAAACAATATTTATAAATAATAACTTAATATTACTTACTATCTAAAACTAATAGGAATTTCTATCTTTCTTACATTCACCACCTTGCCTTCAATTTTGCCAGGTTTCCAGTTGGGCATAGATTTTAAAATCCTTAAGGCTTCATTATCTAAAACTGTAGAGGCTGATTTTTCAATTTTAAAATTTCCTAACACCCCAGTTTGAGATACTGAAAAGGAAACCAAAACTTTACCTGCTTGCTCTTTAGGTATAGTACTACTCTTCAAAATATAGTCATACATTTTAGAATACCCACCAGAAAACTCAGGAAGAACCTGAAGATCAGCAACATTATATTGAGTAGTATCAATATTTTGAGCATAAGACCATGTACCTAATAGTGCAATGCCAAATAAAAACAGAAACAACTTTTTCATACTATAAATTTAAACTGTTAACTGATCACTGAAAACTGACTACTTTTTACTAAACCAGCTCATTCAATATCTTGATATACTTCTCAATTCCTTCTTCAATTTCAATGATCCAAATAAACTCATTGGCAGTGTGCGAACGGCCAGAATGACCAGGCCCCATTTTCACCGAAGGTACAGGCACCAAAGCTTGGTCAGAAGTAGTTGGAGAACCATAAGTACTCGCTTCAAACTTTATGGCCGCTTTAACCAAAGGATGCTCATTGTCTATAAATGAAGGCCTTAACCTTACAGAACGTGGCGTTACCGCCGACTCAATGTTTTCTTCAATAATCTTCAATACCTCTTCATTTTTGTACATTTCAGTAATGCGTACATCAATGGTAAAGGTACAAGTTTCAGGAACGACATTGTGTTGGTAACCCGCATTGATGATGGTTACCGACATTTTCATTGGCCCCAAATGCGGAGAAACCTTTTCAAATTTATAATTGGTAATCCACTGAATGTCTTTGATGGCTTTGTAAATCGCATTCTCTCCCTCTTCTCTTGCTGCGTGACCTGATTTTCCACGAGCCACACAATCCAACACCATCAAACCTTTTTCAGCTACTGCGATGTCCATCAAAGTGGGTTCACCTACAATGGCAAAATCAATGGGTCCCAATTCAGGATACACCAATTCTAAACCATCGGTACCAGAAATCTCTTCTTCTGCCGTAGCGGCAATACAAAAATTATATTTTAAGTTTTCTTTGTCATGAAAGTAAATAAAAGTAGCAATCAAAGAAACCAAACAGCCACCTGCATCATTACTCCCCAAGCCAAACAACTTACCATCTTTCACGGTAGGTTCAAATGGATCAACGGTATAACCAGGATTTGGCTTCACGGTATCGTGGTGAGAATTCAACAAAATAGTTGGCTTAGCCGCATCAAAATGCTTGTTATATGCCCAAACATTGTTTTTTAAACGAATGGTTTTAATGCCTCTTTCTACCAAAAAAGTATTCAATATTTCAGCAGTATTATGTTCTTGTTTACTGAAAGATTCTGTTTTAATTAGTTCTTTCAACAATTCAATGGCCTCTTTTTTTAATTTTTCAATCATATTTTTCAGGTACTAGGTATTAGGTACAAGGTATTAAGTACTAGGTATTAAGTATTAGATACTAGTAGTTTTTTTTGAATTCAAAATTTAAAATTCAAAATTATTTCTAAGCAACAGAATTTATTTTTATTCCATTACAATAAAGTTTATCAATATTTTGATCAGGGCGTTTCCCTTCGGGTCGGGCTTTCGCCACTCGCAATCCCGCTAATTAATTTATGTACTCATGTTTAAGATTTCGGAAAGCGGGATGTGCTCAAACAAATGGCTCAATCCCTAACGCAAGCGAATATCCTAAAATCAATTCATTCATTTAAAATTTCAAATTTAACATTTCATTCAAAATTCAAAATTTAAAATTCAACATTATTTCAGTCTACGCAACAGAATTTATTTTTATTCCATTACAATAAATTTTATCAATATTTTGATCAGGGCGTTTCCCTTCGGGTCGGGCTTTCGCCACTCGCAATCCCGCTAATTAATTTATGTACTCATGTTTAAAATTTCGGATAGCGGGATGTGCTCAAACAAATGGCTCCATCCCTAACGCAAGCAATCATCCTAAAATCAATTCATTCATTTAAAATTTCAAATTTAACATTTCATTCAAAATTTAAAATTCAAAATTCAAAATTTTTATTACTAAACACTCACAACCCAACACTAAACACTATCGAAGCGTTGTTCCCAATTTCTCCCCTTCATTCAACAATTTAAGCAAATCATCCGCATGACAAATCCTCACGGCCGACACGCCTGCATCTATGGCATCAAAGGCATTGTCAAGTTTAGGAATCATTCCCTTAGACACAATTCCATCGGCTTTCAGTTGCGCATAATAAGCTTTATCGATGTCGTTAATGACAGCATTTTTATCTTCAAAATCTTTCAAAACACCCTTTAACTCAAAGCAGTAAACCAGCTCAACTTCAAACAGTTGTGACATCGCTACCGCAATGGTTGAGGAAACGGTATCGGCATTGGTATTTAACAAAACACCTGCTTTGTTGTGCGTGATTGGGGCAATAATTGGCGTCAAATCATTTTCAATAAAGACTTTTAATATGGCGGCATTGACCACATCCACATCGCCTACAAATCCATAATCTACCGTTTTCACGGCACGTTTATGAGACTTGATGATGTTGGCATCTGCACCGGTTAAACCGATGGCATTACAAGCCTTGGCTTGCAATTGAGCCACCACATTTTTATTGATTAAGCCGGCATACACCATGGTCACAATTTTCAAGGTTTCCGCATCAGTCACCCTTCTGCCCTCTACCATTTGTGCTTCAATGCCCAAACCTTTACTGATGTCGGTAGCTACTTTTCCACCACCGTGTACCAAAATTTTATAACCTTCAATAGCCGAGAAATCAGTCAAAAACTGCTCTAAAGCGAGCGGATTATCGATGATGTTTCCTCCTATTTTGATGACGTATAATTTCACTTTGTTAGTTTTGAGTGTTGAGTGTTGAGTTTTGAGTAATTAAATGTAGTATATAAAATACTAAACATTAAACACTCAAAACTCAACACTAAAACTGTGTTTCCAATATCGTTTTAAGTACTGCCTGTGCAGACCAAACCCTGTTTCCGGCTTCTTGGATAACTACAGCATTTGGGCCATCAAGTACAGCGTCAGAGGCAATTACATTTCTTCTGATGGGTAAACAATGCATAAACTTGGCATTGTTGGTCAAAGCCATTTTTTCTTCGGTGATCATCCAACTTTTATCTTTACAGATAATATTGCCATAATTGGTGTAAGAAGACCAGTTTTTAGCATACACAAAATCAGCACCAGCTAAAGCTTCGTCTTGGTTATGGGTAATGATTGCGCCTTTGGTAAACTTCTCATCTAACTCATACCCTTCTGGGTGCGTAATCACAAAATCTACCTCAGCCTTATTCATCCATTCCGCAAATGAATTGGGTACCGCTTGTGGCAATGCCTTAGGGTGTGCTGCCCAAGTCAAAACCACCTTAGGTCGTTTTTTTGTTTTCAATTCTTCAATGGTCATCATATCCGCCAAAGACTGCAAAGGATGCAAAGTAGCAGATTCTAAACTAATGACCGGAACCCCTGAATATTTAATAAACTTTTGAATTACCTCTTCTTTATAATCCGTTTCCTTATCATTCAAAGAAGGAAAAGAGCGAATACCGATAATGTCGCAATACTGCCCAATAACAGCAGCCGCCTCTTTGATATGTTCTGAAGCAGCACCATCCATCACCACCTCATCGCGAATTTCAAGCGTCCAACTGTCAGAACCAACATTCATATCCATCACACGCAAACCAAGGTTATGTGCTGCTTTTTGCGTACTTAAACGGGTCCTTAAACTCGGATTAAAATAAATCAATCCCAAGGTTTTATTTTTCCCTAATTCACTGTCTCGTAAAGGATTTTCTTTCAACTCACGCGCCAAAGCTACAAGTTGCTTGATATCAGTCACATCGTTGACAGAAGTAAAATGTCTCATTTTTTAAGTTTTGAGTGTTTAGTGTTGAATGTTTAGTAATTGTAATAATGAATAGTTATGATATAAATTGAAATACTAACAACTCAACACCCATAACTCATCACTAAAAACTACGCACTCATCACCTTACGATAAGTTTTATGCAATGCGTCTAGAAACATATCCAAACTTTCTTTCTTTACATTTAAAGCAGGAAGTACACGCAATACATTTTTATGATAAGCATTGCCTACAAATATTTTATGATCAAATAGCAGTTTGTTTCTGAGGTTTTCGATTGGAAAATCAAATTCAATTCCAATCATCAATCCTTTTCCACGCACTTCCACTACTTCTTCAAGGCCTTTTAAATTATCCGTTAGGTAATTTCCTAGGTTAATCGCATTGGTCAATAAGTCTTCGTCTTTGATCACATCCAACACCGCAATGGCTGCCGCACAAGCCAAATGATTACCCCCAAAAGTAGTTCCTAACATGCCATATTTGGCTTTAAGCTTAGGAGAAATAATAATACCACCGATTGGAAAACCAT
>JBIKPL010000495.1:0-2523 GCA_044357485.1 Cytophagales bacterium | reverse complement strand
TTACAGCAACCCTAATCTTCCATTTAATGAAGAGGATGCCAAGTTATATTTTTGGGATTATTATGTTTTTGATGATTACACAACTAATTCTTATTTAGCAAATGCCACCCCTTATTGTATTTGGACAATAATAAATGGTGAGGGAAAGGACTTGTACATAACCAATGGATTTTACAGAATTGATACTCTCGGTTATGTAGTTACCAAAAACTCTTGGGTATGTGGTAATGATTATTGGATAAAAATTTAGTTGAAAAATATTCCTAACTAATAATCAATACATTATAAGTTTTATTTATTTATTTTCAAAATATATAAAACTTATAATGTCGGCATCTATATAATGATTGTACATTAAAACAATTATTAAAATGAATACGATTACAGAATTATAAAATGAATTAACCTTTATAAACAAAACTTGTTTTAGATTAAAATATAGCGATAAATGTAATTTTTTAGAGCAAAATGGATATACGTTAATCAAAACAGCAAGAGATGCTGAGTTTCATAATATTGATAGTATGGCAAAAGATATAATTTATTATGACACGCTAGTTATAAAATTTTATAAAGGAAATCAGCATACTTTTTACGCCACAAAACCATTAAACAAAACTCTTTTAGAAGATTTATCACCTCGAAAAGCCCAAAGGATTAGTATCAGTAAAAGTAATTGCGAGATCGAATTTGGCAACATTTTAATGTTAAGATACATTTCTATTGAAGAACTAATTGAACAATTACCAGAACTTAAAGTAGAATTGCTTAAAAAAGCTGTAGAAATTAAAAATTACAATCTTGATGAATTTACAAGCTATAAAAACCATTTCAAATATACTCATATTGAAGGAGATACAACATATTGGTGGTCTGACAACTTAAATTATATATTAAACATTGGGAACAAAAAACTATTTGTGTTTGGAGTTGAGAATGAAATAAGAACAATTATTGGATCAGATTTTTTTGATATTAGTTCAAGTAGTACATATAATTTTGATGCTTTTGAGAGAAAAGTTAAAATTGCAAATTTTCTAAATTAAGGGACAGCATTTCTAATTATCAATTTGAAAGCTTTTTAGCAAGTTTGTGATTAAATTCCTATAGTAAAATTTAAGTTTTACTTTCTATTCATTGCAGATAGACTGCAATAATTGGTGTTAGTATTACAGGTAAAAAGTTTAGCTCATTTAAAAGGCTCTATAAATACCATTTTCAATGAATGTTTTTACTATCTTTAAAACCTAATTAAGCCCAACTGAAATGAATATAGCCCAAATAGAAAGCAACTTACAGCAAATAGTTTCTGAACTAAATAAAGAAACATTTATTTACGACTTGCTTTTAGCTTACGGAATACCAAAAGCTTCTATTCAAAAGCTCAAATTAGGTTCAACTAACTTATTTAATGAAACAGATGTAATTCTTTGGAAGAAAAAACTTTATTATAAACTAATAGAAAATAAAGACATTTATGCAGCTGTAGAAATTGCAAAAAATGATGAAAAAATAGCTAAACATGAACCTCGTTTCATAATTGTTACTGATTTACAAAAATTATATGCAATAGATACTAAAACTAAAGATACTTTAGATATTGCTATTGTAGATATTGCAAAAAATTACGACTTTTTCTTACCGTGGGCTGGTATGGAAAAAGCACAACACCACTCAGAAAATATTGCTGATGTTAAAGCTGCCGAAAAAATGGCAAAGCTTTACGATGAAATCAGAAAAGATAACCCAATAAGTACAGCTGAAGAAGTACATAATTTGAATGTATTTTTATCTCGTTTGTTATTTTGTTTTTTTGCTGAGGATACTGATATTTTTAAGAAATCACAATTTACACATGCTATTGTAAATCATACACAAGCAGATGGAAGTGATTTAAGCCAATATTTGGATAGAATATTTGAAGTTTTAAATACATCTACTTCAAATAGAGTTAATTTAACAACTGATATTGATGCTTTTCCTTATGTAAATGGAGGTTTATTTAAAGACAAATTAATAATACCCACATTTAATAGAAAAAGCCGACAAATAGCCATTGATTGTGGAAGTTTAGAATGGAGTGCCATTAATCCAGATATTTTTGGCTCTATGATTCAGGCTGTAATTACACCTGAACACCGTGGCGGAATGGGAATGCACTATACAAGCGTACCCAATATTATGAAAGTGATTGAACCGTTGTTTTTAAATGAATTGTATGAGGAATTTGAAAATGCAACAGGTAATGCACATAAATTAAAAGCTTTACATACTAGAATTGCCAAAATTAAACTGTTTGACCCTGCCTGTGGTTCAGGTAACTTTTTAATTATTGCCTACAAGGAAATAAGAAAACTAGAGAATTTAATTGTTCAAGAATTGATTCGATTAAATGATTTATCATTTTTTTACTCAAACATTACATTATCAAACTTTTACGGTATTGAGTTAGATGATTTTGCCCACGAAGTTGCCATTTTATCACTATGGCTTGCAAAGCACCAAATGGATATGGTTTTCTTT
>JBIKPL010000140.1:0-7217 GCA_044357485.1 Cytophagales bacterium | reverse complement strand
CCAACCCTTCCATTTATAGCTCCTAATTCTGACATCATGTTGTTTACCATGCAGCCCATGTAATTCACTTTGGGTTGAAATTGAAGCATTACATTATAAAATTGCTTTAATTGTTCTATTGCTTTTAATGTTTTGTCCGGAGCCAATACGGTATCTATTCTTTCCGTATTCGATTTATTGAAGCTTGATATCGTTTCTATCAAAAAGTTTTCTTTGCTTTCAAAGGCATTATAAAAGGCCCCTTTTGTCATTCCAGTTGCATGGCATATTTCTTCCAACCCCACATTTGTGTAGCCCTTTGAGCAAAATAGATTTAGTCCTATTTGCACTACTTTTTCTTTGTCATGTTTTATATTCACTACCGCAAATATAATAAAAATTAATTCAAATAGACCAATCAGTCTGTTTGAATTAATAATTTTAAACCAATCGGTTAAATGGGGTTTCAATGGTAGAATTTTTGCGTATACTTTGTTGCTCCCGTTACAAAGTGTGTATCCCTTCGAGCAACCTCACCCTAGAAAATAGGGTTATTTTTATATAGACTAGAAGCAGTGTTTCGTTTTGACTAGGCTTGGTGTCTAAAATGTTTTCAAGTACAAATTGGAGCCATTTTGGGGAAATAATCTCATGTTTCTTGCATTGATTCATAAAAATGAAATGAACGCTGGGCTGCCTCATGACTTCTAGCAAACAAATAGATTTTTCGTTCTAAAACTACTGGCCTGAAGGCGATTTCTATCAAGATATTACAATCTCTGGATAGCCGTCAAGCTTATAATTGGGTAACCGAAAATACAGTTCCGTATTGAAGTTCAATAATGACACCAACACTGGTCTTGTTGTCTTTTCCGTTATGAATTACAAGGTCTTGTGTACCTTTTGTATTGACTTCGTTGAAGTTTTTATAATAGGTATTCAATAAAAAATCTCGTACATGGTTCTTTTGGTTTTCTTATCGTTCAATTTCATCAATTTTACTAAGAAGGGTAATTAAATTTTGTTTAAACAAATCCATCTCAGCACGCAAAGGGCGTTGCTTTAAAAAGGCTTTATTTAGTGCCTTCTTAGTCGTAAGAGGTAAAATTTTCATATATAGCTATCAAATGGAATAGCTAATTTAATATATTTTATGAGAAAAAATGTCTAAATAGGCTAATTAGGCTAACTTTTCCTCCAACAAATCTTTCCAAATAATAAAACCCTTTTGAGCATCTGAATAGTCATGTAGAATTCGGCTAAAGTTTTGAGGTTTGGTTTCAAGAAATGCTTGTCTGCCTTGATTTCTGATGATGGTTAATTGTTCGTCAATATCTTTAAGTTGGTTTCGTAAAGTAGTCTTGTTCTTTTCAATTTGCCAATGGTATGTTGCTTCTTCAGTATCTAAAGTTTCCAGTATGATGTGGTAATAATCAACACCCTTGAGTAGAAATACAAAAGCAAATGGGCTTAATACAAACCGAATTTTCAACACAGTACTATCATGTTGGTCGGCTAAATACCTGAGTTGACGTGAGTGTTTAAATTGTTTTTGTTTTAATATGTGATCAAGTAAGGCATTACCATCATTATAAAGTGAACTATTGCCCGATTCCTTGGTTTGAATTTCATCTATCGTTAATATATTTTCTTTGCCTTGAGGGACTTTTCCTAAAAACTGTTTTTCAATAAACTTAAATTTTACACCTTCAATAACTTCTCGGTTTATCTTTTCCAAGTCTTCTGATGTAGCTAGTTGTGAAACCAATTGTCCATTTTCAAACTCCACTAGTATATTAACATTGATGTATTGTGATTTTAAAGCCTTCACAAAGTATGGTTTTAATACCTCAAACTCAGGTCGCATATTGAGATTTTCTATTTCAAACTCAAGTATAGTGTTAGGTTTATCAATCTGGTATTTAAAAGCAATAGCTCCATAATTGAAGTCTATGTTTTCAATAGTAACTTTAATTGTCTTTTCAATAAGTATTACTTTATCATCGACAATGGGTAGAGTTTCGTCAGGATCATCAAATAAGGTAGCCTGCTTTTCTATTTTTCTGTAATAAGTATTCCGTTTTAAAAATAGCTTATTGAGATAATCGATTTTAGCATCATGGTAATCATAAATGATTGGTGTTAGTTCAGAACGTTGTACTCTGCCAATGTATTGAATCAATTTGCCTTCAAACGAAAATGGGTACACCAAAAATAAACAATTAGCATTTTGCAAATCTGAACCTTCTCCGAAAAACTGTCCAGTTGTAATTAATACTTGATAATTACCTTCATTTAAATATTTCCATTTTTGAATACGGCTACTTTCTGAATCTTCTCCACTTAATGTAATTGTTTCGAATGATTGTTTGATATATTGGTTTAACGTGTCTATATGTTCTTTTCTTTCGGTTATGATTACAGCCTTTTTACCTGATTTAAGCTCATTGATAATGTCAGTTAATATCAACTTATTTCTTGCTGAATCATGAATAAGAATTTTAGTCAATGTTTCAAACTGGTCAGTTTTTGCATTAAAGGGAACATCAAGTGATGTTTGGCGGACAATTACTTTAGCATGTTTAAATGAGCTAATCTCTGTTGGTTTTATTTTAGCTATTACTTCTCCAAGGTGGATGAATATCAATTTGCCCTCATTGTATTTTCTGAATGGTGTAGCAGTTAAGCCATACAAATAGAAAGTATAGATTTTGGCAATGGTTTCTCTAAAGGTTTCGGCTGGTACATGGTGGCATTCATCTATGATGATTGTGCCGAATGCTTTGGTTAAATTATTGTCGTCAGTGATTGCCTTGTTTAAACTTTGAATAGTAGCAATCGTAATTTTGCTTCCAATCTTATTTTTACCTTGACCAATATGACCGATTTCGTGTTTGGGAATTCCAAGAAATGTTGATATTCTTTCAGCCCATTGCTGGGCTAATTGTTTTCGATGAACAACAATTAAAGTGGGTTGTTGTTTTTCTGCCACTATTTTTAAAGCGACTATTGTTTTGCCAGAACCAGGAGGTGCAACTATTACTCCGAATTCTTTTTTAGCGATCACATCTATCACTGATTGTTGATGTTCTCTTAAAATTGCATCAAATTTAAAACTAAGGGTGTTTAGTTTCTTTCTTTTGTCAATAAACTCATAATCAATAGTTTTTTCTCTACAAAAACGAATCAACTTACCAATAAAACCTCTCGGAATGATGATTTCGTTTTCAGTTTCTTTAATGATGTTAAAATACCTATCTGTACCAAATGTATTTCTTCCTGACTTATTTTTAATAAAAAATTCAGTATTGGCAAAATTTAACTCGTCCTTTAAAAAATTGATTAGGGTAGTATTGAGATGAACTCGATTTATAGAAACAGTATTGTCTAAAGTTATAGTGAGCTTGCCTAATTCATTTACTGGAAAAGGTTTTAATATTGTTTCTGTTTTGGGTTGTAATAAACTATCAAGTTGTTCAATAGATACCCGTTTAATATTTGCTAAATAAGTAAACTGATCTTGAATTGGGTTTAAAGTTTCATGGTCAATAAAGCAACTGTTTCTTTGTTCAAAAGTCGGTTTATAAAGAGGTAAAGCAATTAAATTCCCCAAACTTTTGCCTGATAGAAAATCTTGGTTTGGAAAGAGTCTATCAAAACTTGTTGTTTTGTCGAATACAGAAAGCAAACCCGATTCTTTGAGTAATGAAAGTATAATTTTCCTGCTTCTAATGGCAGGATATGCTTTTTCAAAAAATATCCAAACATGTCCGCCTTTGCCAGATCGTGAACGTTCTAAATATGCTGGAATAATATTTTTATGGCAAGTTTCTAAAAACAGTTTACATTCTTCTATCCAATTGGCTTTGTCAAAGTCTGCAACAATAAACCATGAGGTGTTGTCTAAAAGTAAAGGGTAAATGCCAATTAAATGTACACCATCTAAATGTTTAGAAATTTCTTTATCTGTTAACTTTAAATATGTTTTGTCAGTATAGGTCTGAAATGTTCCACCTTTCATTTTATGAGCATGATACATATATGGGTCATAAGAATAGGCTGGCATATATCCATTCTTATTTCCCTTTTCCCAACGAATAGCAAATACATCATCTCTTCCCTTAAAAAGGGATTTGAATATTTCGATTTGATGAGTGTTTTCGCTAGACATTTTTGATGAAATGTAAAGGTTTACAAGCTATTTTATGTCATTAATTCTACTTTGTAATTCTTCAATTCGGGTCAATAATTGTTTAAATGATAAAGAATTGCCATAAATCATATTGTTTTGCATGACTTTATAGTCTTTTTCCCATTCATTTATTACCATCAATGGCGGAATTATGCAAATTTTATTTGGCGAATGCTTTTCATAATCAATACCTCTAATTGGCGTTAATGATTTTCTATGTTCTACAATAGAAGTATATAAATCATTGTCCGACAAGGCAATTTGAGCAAATTCAGTATCCATCAGTTTTTCAATATCATATAGATGTCTACTCAACCTATCTACACGTATTTTTTCTGAATGTTTTTGAAATTCTTCATGTAATAAAAATATTTTTTCTAAAAAGGTTCTTTCGGGATTAACAACGGGAATTGTAATTTGCTTATCTGCAAATACCAAATACTCTTCCTGCAAAATGCTCTCCGACCAAAGACGAAAATGATTTTAAAGTAAACGGTTCCATTAATGAACGTCCACCAATTTCAACTAAGATTCTTGGTTTTAAATAAGCAACTGATGAACTTACTTCTGGATAATAGATTTCAATAATTAATGGATCTTGGTCTGTATCTTTTACTTCAGCAATTTGAATTATCAGATTTTCAACACCTGCTTCTTCAAACTTGTTTTTTAATTGATTAAAAAATACGGTTGAAATGTAATTGTAAGATTCCTTTCTCAATTTCCCAACCTGAGTTTTACTCAAATTATCACCAAAGCCTAGAAACTTTCTGTCAATTGCCAAGTCAATATCTTCCGAAAAACGTTCTATTAAACCCCATGATTTACTCAGTGAAGTACCACCTTTAAATACTAAATGAGAGGCACAGTCCATGCTGAAAATAAGTGCTAATGTTTGTGTAACCCACCAATCTTTTTCAATGGCTTGTTCAATAAGACCTGTATTTAATCGAATTTGTTCAAAAACGGAAATTCTGTCTTTGGGAGATAAGGATAAGAAATTATTCATTAGGAGTACTTAATGCTTGTTTCATAATTTGATGAATCCAATATGGAGCTAACTTCATATCATGTGCAATATTGCTCTGCTTTTCATTTTGCAAGTGAGCAAATATTTTTTCAATTTCAACTGTGGTGAGTTTGTCTTTACCAATAGTTTTTAGAGCTTGAATTATCAAGCTACTTATTTCACCTTTACATGATAAATTTTTTGGTGACGCCTTTACCAGTTTAACTGTTTGTTTGCCGATTTTAATTGTTCTTGGAGCTCCATCTGTCAAATAAACTAACTTCATTGGCACTTGGGTACTTAATCCTAATAAATTCAATGCTGTTACCCCTGTAGGAATTATTCTTGCACGATCTTTTTTTGCAATTACTTTAATGACCTCTTCTGCTCTTGGTATCAATGTGCCTACCAATTCACTTACTCGAGGTATGACGTAAATTCCTTGTGCTACCCTTACTATTTTACCACTTTCGGTTAATCTCTGTAAAGCTTTACGAATTGCGGTATTTTCAGCAAGTTTTTGAAACTGTTCTATGAAAAACATTTTTCCTTTCCTTGCCTTACTCATAAAAGCAAATAGCTTATACTCAGTATTTAAATCTGTATTTTCCATATATTCTTGTCACAAATTTAGTATATTTTTGCGACAAAATTATTGTCAATAAATAAAATTTAGGTTGTATTAGAAATATTGGTCAATTGAATTCAAACTAAATCATTTCAGAAATCAATCTCATGTAAGCTGACTGGAGAAGTCGTTGATTTTGTTTTAATGGTGACGTTTTTGCCATTATTCCGAATATCTCCTAGATGTCATGGAAATATTTTTCTATTCCGAAGAAAGTGCGACACAGCTTTTGTAAAAACTCATTGAGCAGAGACCGCTTCATCCACTTTGGGAAATACCCACAGAAGCACTATTTACATCTTTTTTCACAAATGTCTCAAATTTTCGAATAAGTGGAGGAATAGCCATGTTATTACCCTTTCCCCAAATGAAAATAATATCTTCACGAACAGAATGAGGGGATTTTCCCAGCTTCACTTTCGCAATTTGCGCCGTATCGGCATTTCTGAATTTTGCCGGGCTTGATTTTTTGTTTGTTTTGTTTGATGAATTTGAAATATTCTTTTCCGGTTCAAATCCATCCAACAAGGATTCAGAATTGAAAGAATTTAAAATTGAACCAGTAGAGGAATTTTTTTTACAAGTCTTATCTACATCCGTAGGATGAATAATATTATGCTTATTGCTATTGCTTATCGCTTCGCTCTTGCTTACTGCTTTATGCTTATGCTGTATGTGTGCCGATGTAAGGAACTCATGGAGGTACTCCTGCGGTGTACTCGTAGAGTGACTTAATGCTTTACTTTGAAAATTCTCATCAAATTCAGATTTAATTTCAACTAATTTATTGAATCTTGAAAACCGTTTTTGATTTTCTTGAATTTCTTTTTCAAAGGAAACCAACATATATGACCGAATGGTCCCTTCAATAAATCGCATTCTTTTTTTAGCACACAATAACCAAACTTGTTGAATTTCTTCTTCGGTTAGAATATTGTATTTATCCAGCATTGCTTTTGAAAAGAAATCCCTTTCAAAGAAATAACTTAAGTATTGTTCCAGTTCCTGGGCGGTATAATCATACTCAAACATAAAGATGTCTTTCGCATCATTATTCCAGTATAGCCAATAGCCGCTGTGTTTTTGAGAACCGATAAATTTCAACAAATCGATATACATCAATTCGGCAACCCTCCCCATATTTTTTCTTACTATTTTAAGCTTGTGGGATTTCAAACAAGGGCTTGGTATATACTCAAGACTTTGCTTATGCTTGCTAATAACTATTTGTTCATCCATACAAATAGTTGATTGCAATGAATTAATCATTGTATTTTAAAACGAATTTAAATAGGGTCTGCTGAAAAACTCAATTCACATCATTTGTAAATCATTTTTAGCAAACATACTTAAAGTTATTATGCTAAAATGGTCACTCTATTTAATTGAAATGATTGGCTAATTCGCTT
>JBIKPL010000494.1:0-2528 GCA_044357485.1 Cytophagales bacterium | reverse complement strand
ACATATTTCGGAAAAAGCAAAAATACTTACTGACAAATGGAGAGGTTATTCTCCACTATCAAAACTGTATGACATTACCCAAGAAAAAAGTGAACCTGACACAAATTTTAAAGTCATGCATAGGTGCATACAGCAACTTAAAAGTTGGATAAGAGGCATACATCATAGTGTTAATCCTAACTATTTACAAGGATATTTAGACGAATTTTGCTACAGAATAAATAGATCTATCCATAAAAATACAATATTTGAAAATCTTCTTAAACGAATGGTTTTAGGACAATACTTCTCTAAAAAACAAATAAAATTTGCCTACAGTTAATATGTGGGCTTTACTATTATTATTTATACTTCTTATTTGGCACATGTTCGAAGTAATTTGAAGTACACATTCTAATGACAGTCATTGATTAATGCAGCAATAGCTTTAATTCAAGGATTATATCTTGTAACAAGTGAAGCCAGGAAAAAAACTAAGTACGGAAGCAATAAAGAAGTTGAGATTAGAAAATAATCTAGATTTACAACTTTATTGTTGCCTAGATTTAGGCTTCACTTTAATTATAAAGACTTTTGGCATAGTCAAAAGAAAACGTCTCAGAATGACGGATTGAATTTGGAGATTATATGCTTGTTGACCCCAGTGATATACAACAATTAAATACAAAACTACATTAGATCAGTTTTTTTGTGATGTTTAAGTTGTTAGTTTAAAATTGGTTGTATAGTCTTATGTGAGAAATGCTGATTTATACATTTGTAAGTCAATGTAAAAAGTTTGAAATCAACCTATAGAAAAGTTTGAAAATATCTTATTGAATACTTGATAGATAATAAAAATATCAGTGCTAAACATCATTGTCTTTTTTATGAAGTATGATTCTATTTTGTAGGTTTTGGTTTCTCAAATAGATACAAAAGAAATATTTATACTAGTAGATTTAATATTGATAATTCTGTCTATTAATAGACAGAATTGACTATTTCAAAAATAAGTACAATAAAAAAGCAAAAACTACTAGTTATCAATTTACCTTATTGTAAATTTTTAACTAGGTAAAATTGAAAAAAGTCAATTTAGTATTCTATATTTTAGAATTATGAAAAAAATAGCAATTATAGGAGCCAGTTATCTACAAGTACCCCTAGTTATAAAAGCAAAAGAAATGGGAGTAGAAACACATTGTTTTGCATGGAAAGATGGAGCTGTTTGTGAAGATATTGCCGATTTTTTTTATCCTATATCAATTTTAAATAAAGAAGACATTTTAAAAAAATGTCTAGAAATTAAAATTGATGGAATCACAACAATAGCAACAGATTTGGCCACACCAACGATATCATATGTTGCAGAATACATGAATCTCATAGCAAATTCATATCAAACCGCTATAAATTCTACCAATAAATGGCAAATGCGAAATGTTTTCAAAACACACAATTGCTCAATTCCTGATTTTTTCATTGTTGATAAATTATCAAGTATAAATGTTGACCAATTATCATTTCCATTAATAGTTAAACCTATTGACAGCTCTGGAAGTCGAGGAGTTTCAAAAGTTTCAAATATAAAAGAATTTAATAAAGCTGTAAAATATGCAATAAATGAATCGATTTCTCAAAAAGCAATTATCGAAGAGTATATCGATGGATGTGAAGTAAGTGTGGAGTCAATATCTTGGTACGGGAAACACACAATAATCGCAATTACGGATAAAATAACCACTGGTCCTCCACATTTTGTTGAATTAGAACATCATCAGCCTTCAAAATTAGGTCCATTAATTCAAGAAAAAATAAAAATTGAAACATTAAATGCATTAAATGCATTAAATGTTCAATATGGTGCATCTCATACTGAAATAAAAATATCATCTAATAATACTCCATACTTAATTGAAGTTGGGGCAAGAATGGGTGGTGACTTTATTGGGTCTCATTTAACTAGTTTATCCACAGGTTATGATTATTTAAAAGGGGTAATAGAGGTTGCTTTAAATACATTTACTCAACCCTTATTAGAATCAAATAATTTCGCAGGAATATATTTTCTATCTAAAGATTCTGAGCGAATTTTGCCATTTTTTAATGATGATAATATGTTTTGGGTAGAAAAAAAAATGATTTCGCCAATAAAATCCAGAGTTAAAAATAGTAATGAGAGATCTGGATATTTAATCTACCAAAATAATTCTAAAATAATTATATAATAAATAATGATAATATGATGATGTACTCTTTTGTTGTTCCGATTTATAATGATGGCTATTTAGCAGATAAATTTTGCAATGAATTTAAAAAATCTATGTCAATATTTTTAAATATTGAACAAATTCATGAAAATGTTGAATTGATTTTCGTAAATGACGGAAGTTCAAATGACTCGATGCTTCAATTAACATCTTTACTATCAAAATTTCATTTTATTAAATTAATCGACCTTAGTAGGAATTTTGGACAACACATCGCTTTAACTTGTGGATATAAGCATGCTACCGGAGAATTCGTTGGGTCACTAAATGTTGATA
>JBIKPL010000493.1:0-2532 GCA_044357485.1 Cytophagales bacterium | reverse complement strand
AAAATAGCGAGTGCCGATCACGCGACCGAAGGGAACGCCCTACGAAATGAATAGCTTATCTATGCTATTTAAATTAAACTAGTGCACCACTTTAATGAAATCAAATTAAATACCCTTGCATTTAAACGGTTAAAGCAATAGGTTAAATTTCTAAAAATCAACAAATTAACTGTTTTCAGCAGCCCCAATTTAAGATAAAGGGGAATAGACAAACTATTCCCCTTTATTTTTTTAATGTATCACCTATTTGACAGCTGAAATAATACAGATGCCACTGATTTTTTTCAAGAATATTAAAACATAGCATCAATTTATATTTGACAAAATTGATAAATATCATCAATACACAAAAACAATCGTCTTATGCATATTTTTTTAACAATAAACGGCTAAATTTTAATTATAAACTATTTTAGACCCTACTTAAAAGTAAAAATTAGTAGTAACCTTGGTAATCAGGTTTTGACTTTGTTGATTGAAGGCATAAGGGCCCATTCTATAGAAAAAACCCACCCCAAGTCCGATGTTTAAGCCCACTAGGTTAACATTAAGGATGTTATTCATATTTAAGCCACTTTCATAATATCCTTTTTCAATAGATTTTAATTTGATTTGTTGGTGTTCGTCGGCATGTTGTAATGTTCCCCAACCCATGTTGGCGATAAGTTCAATTTCAGGATTAAAAAACCTGTCCCGAGCGTAAAACCTGCCAAAGTTATGGTTGTAAAAGAGGTTTAAATATTGATTTGCGGTAAATTCATTATACCCCATGGTCATAAAACTATTGTGCGTTACAAAGGTGAGGTCTTTGTTGTTATTACTCCCACTGATGTTATAAAGCGTCATGTACGGGATGTTGGGTTTGTCGATATAGCCCATTTTTAATTGAATGGTGGAGTGACCAAAGTTTAAGGTATTGAAAATTTTGTCGATTCGTAAATCGTATTTGTTGAATTCAAATTCTCCCCATTGCACATTGGTCGAAAAAGAATGGGTATAATTGAAGTATAAAATAGGGTAGTTACTGCCTTTGGAGATTTTGTTGTTTTCTGTTTTTACAAATTGTTCCCTGTACGCATACCTTAGCCCAAGTATTGATTCTAAAAAATTAAAACTATTCTTTGATGCAAATTGGTAAGCATAAGTCGTGGTTTTATGCGTTTGTGCGATGCCATATTGAAGATTTAAGTATTTAATGGGATGCATTTGTAGATTAACTTCAGATCGTGTTTCCCAATCTTTCATTAATACTCGGTATTTTCTAAGTCTTTCTGAAGAGTATAAATAGTCGTTAAATGCCCAATTGGTAATGCCTGATTCTGAAAGGTCTTTGCTATGTTTGACGTTTAGGATAAAGTCGGTTTCCTTATTTACAATAATACTCAACTCTCCGCCATATTTAAATTTTTCATCTCTGGTGCCATAGCCAAAATAAGCTCCCGTGATAAAGTTTTTAAATAATTTTTCGTTGGTATGAAAACCAAAACCTGTTCTAAATTTTTCATAATCATTAAACGAAAATATTCGATTTAAATCAATATTGATTTTATTTAAGGGTAACTGACCGTAATATAATTTATGGCCAATATCAATGAATTTGTCAAGCGATTTTTTTTTGTTGATCGAATCATATAAAAGATAAGTATTGAGGTCTTTAGGAGACAGGTAATCCATTCTGTTTTCTTCCCAATAGGCCTCATTGTCGATATTGTATCCCGAATGGTATTCAAAAATGTATTCGTTAAAATATTGTTTTCCAAGGTTTTTATTGATTTGAATATTGGTGTTTATTTTTTTTGAACATAAAAAAAGTTCACCATTGATGCTACCCAATTCTCCAAAACTTAACATAGAATTGGTTTGTATTGGAAACCACTTGCCATTGCTTAATTTACCATACGATTGTGAAATGTTTTTTCCGAAGGAAGAATACAACATGGGAGATGCCGTGAAATATTTTACTGCATAATCATGCTTACTGATGTATAAAAAGCCTTTTAAACCTTGAAAATTTTTGTTTTCTTTTTGTGAAAATTTTATTAGAAATAGCGTGTCGTCTTGGTCAGGAATCGTGTCTTCCATTTCAAATTGATACCGTTTAAAGGTGTTTTTATTGATGGGATTGATGTATTGACTTCCTGCAATTTTAATAAATTTTTCATAAATGGTGAAGTTCTCCGCATTGGTAGCGGCAAGTAGGAGGGACGGGTCTTGAATACCCGAAATTTTTGTGGCGGTTACCAATTCTTTTTGATGGTATTCGTCAATAAATTGTTTTTCAGAAATGGTTTCTAGTAAAAAAATATGGTGGTCGTCAACAATCGTTCTGCTTTTTCCTTTGAATAAATATTTGTTGATATAATCAAAAATAGTTTTAGTCGCGTCTTTTTCTTTACTGGTTAAAATGATTTTGTTATACCCAGTGCATGCATAATTATTGTGTAGTGCTGGGTTATTTTGGTCCGCTTTACGAAGCACTTCTTCAATGATGGTGATTGCTTTTGGTTGGCTTGTGTCTAAACCCAGGTGTAA
>JBIKPL010000139.1:0-7263 GCA_044357485.1 Cytophagales bacterium | reverse complement strand
TGGGGATGGAAAATTTTAATTCCATTTTTAATAGTAAGCTTTAAATTTTTCCATCAGCCCCTGTTTTAGCCATGGATTATGATTTTTATCTTGCTCGCCAAGTTTATCGTGTGAGCCGTTTAAGTCCGTAGCAATGAAATTAGCGTAGTTGTTGAATGATGTTGAAACCATTCAACAACTACCCTAATTTAAAAAACGACATTCACAATTCTTCCTTTAACCACAATGATTTTTTTAGGCGTGGCACCTTCCAACCATTTTTGAACTAATTCAGACGCTAAAACAGCTTTTTCAATGTCTTCAGTAGGCATGTCCAAGGCAAAGCTCATTTTGTCTCTCACTTTTCCATTCATAGAAATTGGGTATTCAAAGGCTGATTCTTGTAAATACTTTTCTTCAAATTGAGGGAAAGGTGCTAATGAAATACTTTCTTTATGGCCTAATTTTTCCCATAGTTCTTCTGAAATATGGGGGGCATAAGAAGAGAGCAGTACCAAAAATGGCTCTAGTATTTGGCGTTTGTTCGACTTAAGACTTGCCAATTCATTCACACAAATCATAAACGTACTCACCGAAGTATTGAACGATAATCGTTCTATGTCTTCCGCTACTTTCTTGATGGTTCGGTGCAATATTTTCAATTCAGCATCTGTAGCTGGTGTCTCAGTAATGTTAAATGTGTTTGATTCATCATAAAATAAACGCCATACTTTACGTAAAAACCGGGCTACACCGTCGATGCTATTGGTATTCCATGGTTTAAATTGTTCTAATGGTCCCAAAAACATTTCATACAAACGAAGGGTGTCAGCACCATATTTCGCTACTACATTGTCGGGGTTTACCACATTGTATTTCGATTTTGACATCTTTTCAATGAGTACATCACAAAGAATGTTTTCGTTGCCTTCTTCATCAAGTGTTGAAATAAAAGTGGTTTCTTTTAAGTCTAACCTGGTTTTTTGAATATCCTTGACGGTTATATTGTCTTTAGCGTCAACCAAATTTACATCTACATACAACCATACAAAATCTTTCTCAAGGTGAAGGTTTTTAGACAATGCATAGGCATTCAATTTAGATTTACAGACTACAATATTTTCTTCTTTCACTTTGCAGATCAAGTTTGATCTCCCTTGAATCATCCCTTGGTTAATCAGTTTTTTGAACGGCTCTATGGAGGTAATGAATCCTAAATCAAACAAGAATTTATTCCAAAAACGAGAATAAAGCAAATGGCCTGTGGCATGTTCGGCGCCACCAATGTATAAATCTACATTTTGCCAATAAGCTTCTGCAGCTTTACTCACAAAGGCGTGGTCATTGTGTGCATCCATGTAACGCAAGAAGTACCAGCTCGAACCCGCCCAACCTGGCATGGTAGACAGTTCATGTGGGTATTTGCCTTCATGAAGCCAGTCTTTAGCGCGTCCTAAAGGTGGTTCTCCCGTTTCTGTAGGTTGATAGGCATCAATGGTTGGCAGCGTTAGGGGCAATTCGTTTTCGTTCATGACATAAGGCAGACCGTTTTTGAAATACACAGGTATTGGTTCGCCCCAATAACGTTGACGGGTAAATATCGCATCACGAATTCTGAAATTCATTTTCCCTTTGCCCCAAGCATTGGCTTCAATGTGTTCAATGGCTTTTAATATGGCCGTTGAAACCTCCAAACCATTTAAAAAATGAGAGTTGGTTAAGGTGCCTTTTTTAGGATCAAAATTATCTTTAGCAATGTCTGAAACGTCTCCTGCTAACACGTTAATAATTGGCAAATTGAATTTTTTAGCAAATTCATAATCTCTCACATCTGCCGCTGGTACCGCCATCACAGCACCTGTGCCATAGCCTGCTAATACATAATCAGAAACCCAAACAGGTGTTTTTTGATTGTTAAATGGGTTGATGACATAAGCGCCCGTGAATTCACCCGTTTTTTCTGTGTCAGAAATTCGGTCTCTTTCCGATCTGTTTTTTGCCCAGTGGGCATATTTTTCTACCTTTTCTTTTTGTTCAGGCGTAGTAATTTGGGATACTAATTTATGTTCTGGAGAAAGGGTCACAAAGGTAACTCCAAAAGTAGTGTCAGGTCTGGTGGTGAAAACTTCTACGTAGTCCTCAAAATTTTCGAGTTTAAATTTCAAGGTTGAACCATAAGAACGACCAATCCAGTTTTTCTGCATTTCTTTGACAGAATCAGTCCAGTCTAAAGCATCGATATCATTGATTAATCTATTGGCATAAGCAGTAATTCTCAAACACCATTGTTGCATTTCTTTTTTCTCCACAGGATAGCCCCCGCGCTCAGAAACGCCGTCTTTGATTTCTTCATTGGCCAAAACGGTGCCTAAAGCGGCACACCAGTTTACAGTGGTATTGGCGATATAGGCCATGCGGTAATTGAGAAGCATTTTTTGTTGCGCTTCTTCACTCCAGCTGTTCCATTCGTCAGCACTAAATTTACCTTCAAAATCGGTGTGTGCTTTTATTTTTGTATTGCCTTCTTGGCAGAATAAGGAAATTAAATCACTTATTTTGGCCGCTTTGTCTGCGGTTTTATCATACCAAGAATTAAACAATTGAATAAAAATCCATTGGGTCCATTTGTAATAACTTGGTGCTGAGGTGCGTTCTTCACGTGTCCAGTCAAACGAGAACCCTATATTGTCTAATTGTTCTTTGTATTTGGCAATATTATTTTCCGTGGTGATGGCAGGGTGTTGGCCTGTTTGAATGGCGTATTGTTCGGCGGGTAAGCCAAAGGCATCAAATCCCATCGGGTGTAAAACATTAAACCCTTGGTTTCTTTTGAAACGGGCTACAATGTCAGAAGCGATATACCCAAGTGGATGGCCAACATGTAAACCTGCACCAGAAGGGTAGGGGAACATGTCGAGTACATAATACTTTGGTTTAGAGGATTGGTTATCGGTTTTAAAAGTTTGGTGTTGTTTCCAATACTTTTGCCATTTTTGCTCTATCTCGTTAAAATTGTACTCGGCCATTTTGATTTGAATTTATGAAGCTTCAAAAATAAGGAAAAAGCGTATCATAATTACTGAAATTTTAATTTTTATGCAGGCAATTAGCTGGCTTGTCTATTTTTATGTCATTATATTGTTGCCAATTGAGTAGTTGGTAGACAAACTTTTTGTGCTAGAAGAATTTTAATAATCAGCTTATGTTTTACCAACTTTAACATTTTTATGTCGTAAAACAACCTGTGTGTAACCCTTATAAGGCGTGCTATAGCTAGTTTGAAGGTTTAAGTCTATGAGAAGTGTACTCTTTATAGTGGCGATGATTGGTTTGGTTGGATGTGCTCAAGCGCAAGTCTTGGGAGGAGGCACCTTATTTGCTAATGCCGTAGCCTTCGATCAGTCATGGTTATCGGGTTGTCCTTCAGGGGGATTTACCTTGTCAAATCAAGTCGCCTATGAACCCACTGCGGCATTAGACCCTTGTGGAGCACCCGACCCAAGCGCTTCAGTAACCGGGACTGTTGAATCCGATGTTTGGTTTTATTTTTATGCCCATACTACTACGGCCTCCATTATTGTAAATCCTAGGTCAGCTTTTGATGTCGCCATTCAAGCATTTTCTGGTACTACCTGTGCCGACTTAACCGAAATCGGAATTGTCGATGCCAATGGCAATAATCAAATTGAAACCTTGAATTTGTCAGGATTAACCATCAATACAAAGTATTATTTTAGAATATTTGGTGCAACAAATTCTGGTTCCAATAGAACGGGTACTTACGATTTTTGTGGGGCTAGCAGTTTAGCGACCACGCCATTGCCTGTAGTTTTTACGGCATTTTCATGTACTAAACATTTCAATGGTATACAACTCAATTGGACTTGTTCGCAACAAAATGAGGCGAATTATTTTGAGCTTGAACGTTCTTCGTCTAATTCTTCTTGGGAGAAAATCGCACAATTGCCAGTACAATATTCCACCGGTAATTTAATGCATTACCAAGTAATGGACCGTGGTTTTGAGGAGGAGGATAGCCTTTTCTATTACCGTGTAAAACAAGTTGATTTTGATGGAAGTGTGGTGTATTCCCCCATAATACATTGTCTTCTAATGCAACAAGAGATTGGCGACTCTTTTAGTGTTTACCCTAATCCTGTTATTGATGGTGCGATCAATTTGGTCTTTAGTAATGTTGCTTCATCTTCTTATTTAATTAAAATTATGGATATGAATCAAAATGAAATTTTTAAAGAAGACATAAATTTAATAGGCAATGGTATGGTGCCAATCAAAACTATATCTAGACCAGGGATTTATTTGATTAAAATAATTTCCGCTCAAGGAATCATGGTTAAGAAGGTTGTTTTTAATTAGCGAAGTGCTTGATTAATATTTTTTATTACTGGTAATCACTAAATTGATTTCACCTGACGAATAATTTTATTTCGGAAACAAAGATTGTTTTTATATGATATATATCAGTTCTATATCATCTGGTATCTTTTTAACCAATAATTATATTATTTTTGAGCTACTAAATTTACAAAATCGTGACCCAATCCAATCCAATAGAAATTATGGCGCCTGCGGGCAATTTTGAATCGCTGGTAGCAGGGATCAATGCCGGAGCAAATTCCGTGTATTTTGGGGTAGAACAATTGAACATGCGGGCAAGGGCTTCTATGAATTTTACCCTTGATGATTTACCCGAAATTGCAAGGTTGTGTCATGAAAAGGGCGTGAGAAGTTATTTGACAATGAATACCATTGTATATGACCATGATCTTTCGGTTATTAAAACGATTTTAACCCAATGTAAAGCGGTAAATATTTCAGCGGTAATCGCCAGTGACCAAGCGGTAATTGCTTGTGCTCGCCAACTAGGGTTAGAAGTACACATTTCTACCCAAGTCAATATTACCAATATTGAAACGGTGAAATTTTATGCCATGTTTGCAGATACCGTTGTACTGAGTCGTGAATTGAGCCTTATTCAAATCAAGAAAATTACAGACGCTATTGCCAAAGAAAATATCTGTGGGCCCAGTGGGAAATTAATTGAAGTAGAGATTTTTGTGCACGGCGCCTTGTGTATGGCGGTTTCGGGTAAATGTTATTTGAGTTTGCATACCCATAATTCTTCGGCCAATAGGGGCGCTTGTATTCAAAATTGTAGGAGAACGTATACCGTTATCGACAAACAAGATGGTCATGAATTGGAGATTGACAACGAATATATTATGTCTGCGCAAGATTTGTGCACCATTGATTTTTTAGACCAAGTGTTGGCTGCTGGGGTAAAGGTATTGAAAATAGAAGGAAGAGGGAAAGGGCCTGAATACGTAAAAACTACTGTTGAATGTTATAAAGCAGCTGTAGAAGCTTATTTTGAAGGTACGTATACTGCTGAAAAAGCTTCCGAGTGGAAAATTGAATTAGAAAAAGTATATCACAGAGGTTTTTGGAGTGGCTATTATTTGGGACAAGAATTAGGGGAATGGAATGAAACTGCAGGCTCAAAAGCCACGACTCGAAAAGTATATCTTGGGAAAGGAAATCATTATTTCAATAAAATTCAGGTGGCAGAATTTAAAATGGAATCACACAAGCTTGCGGTAGGCGATGCTATTTTAATTACTGGGCCAACTACGGGTGTAATAGAAATGGTGATTACGGAATTACATACCGACAATGGTCAGGTACAAGAAGCGTTTAAAGGAGATAAGGTAGCCTTTAAGACGCCTGTACCGATTAGACCTACGGATAAATTATATAAAATTGTAGACGCAAGCGAAGTAGAATGATTACTGTAACTCATCAAAGAGCAAAATGTATTGGCTGTAATTATTGTGTTGAATTGGCCCCCGACTATTGGCGAATGTCTAAAAAAGATGGTAAAGCGGTATTGTTAGGCGCGGTAGATAAAAAAGGATTTTACAGTCTCAGGATGCGAGACGATGAAGCAGATGTCAACCTGAAAGCGGCCAAAGTGTGTCCGGTAAATATTATTAAAATCAGGTGAAATGGGAAGGATAACATTACTCAATGATTAATTTTTGAATAGTTTGTTTGCCTTGTTTGTTGGTGAGTTTAATGATGTAAATACCTGAGGATAAATGGTTTGTTTTAATATATTGACTGAAATGTAGCTCAATTTTTTTGCCGTAAAGATCATACATATCTGCTGCTATAACCTGGCGGCTTAGCGTAATATAATCTGTTGCAGGATTTGGAAAAAATGATTCTTGGGCAATGTTTTTCGTCTCCTCAAGCCCTAAAATACAATCTTGGGCCCATTGGGTTTGGCTATCTTTGATGAAACCATTTTGTATGGCAAAGTTAGAGTCTTCTACACAAATTTGAGTAAGAAGTGGGTTGTCGGAAGCATTAAAATTTTTAAGTTTTGGTGCATTGACAATAGCTAAAGTCTTCAGGTTGTTTTTATTACAGTATAACTCTTGTAGACTGTCGAGGTTATTGATTTCTAAATCGGAAATTTGGTTGTTGAAGAGCAATACTTGTTTTAACTTTATATTTGTAGTAAAATCGAAATGGGTAATTTGATTATTGAATGCCCAAAAACTAATTAAGGCTGCATTTTTTGAGGTATTTACAGTCGTTAATTGATTAGATGTGCATAATAAACTTTCAAGTTTTAGGGCTTCATTCAAATTGATATTCGTCAGTTGATTGGAACTGATATCTAAAAAAAGGAGCTTGCTTAAATTGGCTAAATTTATTTGTGCGATAGCATTGGTTTTACAATATACGGTATCTAATAATGGGTTATTGCTTAAGTCTAAGGTGTTAATTTTATTTCTACTACAGTCTAAAAAATGTAGTTTAGTGTTTTTACTAAGGTCTAAACTTGTTAAGTTAAGTCCAGAACAATCAAAATATTCAAGGTTAGTAAAGGCTGTGAGGCACGAAAATTCAGTGATGTCATAATTTCTAATCACCACTTTTTTATGAGTCTCCGCTTCTTGAACGGTTAATATACCATCTCCATTTACATCAATGCCATATTCGGTGAATTCACCCATCAAAGTTGGGTTTACATAAATAGGTTGCGCATTTCCTAGTAAGGAAAAATGTAGGGCAATTAATAAGAGTAATTTATACATCTTTATAAATTATAAGAGTGTAGTAGTGTAAGGTATTAGGTATTAAGTACAAGGTACAAGGTTAAAAAAATGAGCGCAGCAATATTTTTTTAACCTTGTACCTAAGACCTTGTACCTAAGACCTTGTACCTAAGACCTTGTACCTAAGACCTTGTAC
>JBIKPL010000492.1:0-2546 GCA_044357485.1 Cytophagales bacterium | reverse complement strand
CGTTTTACCCCAATTAACCTTTTTATGCTTTGCTGAAGTTTGTTTTTTATGAATGAATAGAATGGTGTTTTTATTCTTCTTATGAAAGTTTACAAAGCTTAAAACAATATCCAAAAATGAGTATTCATTTTCGCCTAAAGAAGAACTTAATTGCAATACATCGCCTTTTGATTGAATGGTGTTTTTATATCTTACTCTATATTCAATTAATCCTTTGTAGAAAATTATTAGAAACCGTTTTAGCCAGTTTAATTCATCTTGAGATTCTATTACATCATCAATACTATTTTCAGCAAATAAATCTTTAGGGTATTTATTTAAAATTAAACCTTTTGTATCAATAAACACTTTTGGTAGTAAATAAATTACTTCATTATCGATACTATGGTAATATCCCACATTATCAATAATACCATTAACACCATTAGGCATATAAAATCTATCGCCAAAAATGGGTTTTAGTATGTCTAAAGAATAAGATTCTCCTTCAATAAATATCCTCATTACTCTTCTTCTGTTGTAGTTGGTTCTGCTTTATTTACATCAATTAAATTCAATCGTTCTTCAAGAATATAACTAACTAAATTATTTGAAGTACCATTTTCAAAAAAGCTTGTATAGGTTAGGTTCTTGCCATCGGCTGACTTGAAAATAGTATTTTCTTCATCTTTAAAAACATCATTCCACAAGTAGAAAATAACTTTGTTTACAAACGTACTTTCTGAAATTACTTTTCCAGAATTTTGAGCATCAATAAACCAATTTCCTATTTGCTTGTCTTGGCTTTTAGTAATTTCAAATATTTCTTCATTAATTTTTTCTAAAAACTTCAACCATTTAAATTCTTTCTTATTATCAAGTTTTATAGTAAAGTCTGAAAATTTACAATTTGTATCTATTGGAACATATATCCAATCCCATCTTCTTTTGAATGCACTATCCATAGGAAACAAAGATTGATCAGAAGTATTCATTGTTGCAATTATTTTTAAATTATTTGGGAAACGAAGTTTACCATTTTCAATTCCTGGATGATTTCCTCCAAATCCTTTTTCACTTAATAAATATTTGCAAAGTTCTTCTTCAGCAGTAACTTCATACTTACTAAAACCATCTTTGTCTCTATCTAATAATTGAAATAAATCTCCAAATATTTCAGCACAATTTCCTCTGTTGATTTCTTCTATTTGCAAGTAGAAAGGTTTCGTTTCATCAGCAGAAACTAAATTTTTCCAAGCATCAACATAAATTTTAGTGAAAATTTGAGGTACAAATTTGTAAGCAATTTTATCTCCGTCCATTGTTGGTTTATAACCTCCTACAAATGAGTGGTAATCATAATCAGGATGAAAAGTTACTTTTTGTACATCTTTACCATTTGTTTCAATGTCTGCTCTATGAGATTTACCTGTTCCCGGAGAACCGTAATATATAACATTATTTACATCTTGTGAGCTTGTTTCTACTGTTGGAGTTATATCATTTTCTTCATATATAACTGTTCTTTTAGGAATTAAATTCAATGAAGTTTTTACCATTTCATTATAACCTCCAAGTTCATCAATAGTTCTATCAACTTTAAGTCCTAAACCATTACTGCCATCTTCTTTAATATAACTATGTAAGTCCGATTTAATAAATGATTTTAAAATTCTAAAAGGACCAACTGGCTCTACATTATCTTTGTCGATTACAGTATTTCCCGCTACAACTTGTTCGTAAATACCTTCTTGTTGGAAAAACAATTCTGAACCATCATCCCTGCGTATTTTAAATTGTGTTTCTTCAGAAAAAATAGTTAAAGTGGTTTGTATTTTTTTAAATAAAAAAATATCTGGAGTAAAAACAGCAGACTTCATTATCCAATTATATAGAATGCTTTTTAATGAATCTGAAACACTGCCGTCATTTTCAAGTAAACAGTTTTCAAGTAAAAGAGTATTACAAGTAAAGGTTATTTTTTTGTCATATCTTTTTCCTCCTGTTCTTTCTTGACTCGAAGGATAATTTTGAATAAAATCTACTTTACAGAGTTTCCAAAATAACTCTAAACTAACTTGTAAAGATTCCATTTGTGCAGTTAATAAAGGGTTTTCATTAACTTTATTTTTAAAATCAACCTTATCAGTTATCAAACCATTAAAAAATAATTCTAACTTTAATAATAAATCATCTTTTATCTCAATCTTTGTATTAGGAGCATTAATTTCTTTAGAATAATTTAATAAGACTTCTTTATCTGTTGCTAAATACAAAGTAAATGTTAAGGCAAAAAGTTCTTTAATTTCAGCTAAAGAGGACTTAATACCGTTTCTTAAATTAAGCTCACTTCTTTCTACTATTTGGTTAGGATATGTTTTCATATTTATTTATTATCGTTTAAAATTAATTTAGCTATTTCAAATGCAAGTAATGGAGGAACTGCATTCCCAACTTGTTTTAATTGTGAAGATTTAGTGCCATAAAAAATAAATTTATCTGGAAATGACTGTAATCTTGCACCTTCACGAACAGTGATACATCTATCTAAAATAGGATGAGTAAAC
>JBIKPL010000491.1:0-2548 GCA_044357485.1 Cytophagales bacterium | reverse complement strand
AATTTAAAATCTAAATTAGAAACTTCAAAATCTAATATTTCACCCATTTTTATCTGGTTTTTCAAAAATGATTTTGTAGAAGCCGTAAAAAACGTCATTGAAATTAAAAAAGAGGGAGTACTTTTGAGAAAATCAAAGTAAGTTAAAGTTTTTGAATTATGAATATCACACTTGGATTTAAGATTAGGGTAGGTTTACTGTTGTTCTTTTGGGCGATTAGCTTGTATTTCAATCAAACTTCTATCGTAGTTATTGGGGTGTCTGTAGCTTTTATTGGTCAGTTGTTGGTATTGATAAGTACAGGAGTTGTGCTGGTGTATGTTTGGGGAAAAATCATTACGCCATATTTGGAAGCGTTAAGGTTAGCAGAAGAAATTGGCAAAGGGAATACAGTTATTCAAACGGAAATTCAAGATGATTTAACCAAATCTTTGGTAAATATCAGTGCTAATTTTGATGAAGCAGCCAAGTATTCTTTGGCTATTGGTGATGGTGAATTTGAGAAAAAAATGCTTTTACTAAACGAAACCAAAGGCTTAGGTTTTGCGCTTAATGAAATGAGTCTGAAACTACAACATGTAGCGGAAGAAGACCGAAAACGTAACTGGGTATTTAATGGTGAAGCTAAATTTGGCGATTTATTAAGGAAAAATCAAGACCAAAATTATGATGAAATTTCATTTTTATATGTAAAAGAATTGGTTAAATATTTGGGTGCCAACCAAGGAGGAATTTATTTGATCAACAAAGAGGATGAAAAGAATAAATTTTTAAAATTGGTAGCTTGTTATGCTTTTGATAAAAGAAAATACCAGCAACAAATACTTGATATTGATGAGGGCTTATTAGGCCAATGCATCAAAGATAAAGATTATGTGTATTTAGATGATATTCCGGATAACTATATTAAAATTACGTCAGGTTTAGGAGATGCTAATCCCAAAAGCATACTTATTGTGCCTCTAATGGTCAATGAAGAAGTGCTTGGTGTCGTAGAAATAGCTTCTTTTCAAACGTATAAACTTTTTGAAATTCAGTTTATTCAACAGGTTGCACAAGTTTTTGCGGCTACGGTGAGTAATATGCAAAATAATACCAAAACCAAAATTTTATTAGAAGAGTCAAGAAAAGCAACAGAAGAATTAACGGCTAAAGAAGACGATTTAAAAGCAAATTCTATCGAGTTAATTAAAATTCAGGAAGCATTAAATGAGAAATTAATAGAAATTGAAAAAGAATCTGCTTATACGCAATCGATAGTTACAGCCATTAATTCTACCAATGCCTCTTTGGTAATGGATATTGATGGGAATATTATTGATGTCAATGATATGTTTATCAGTATTATGGAATATTCCAAAGAAGATTTAATTGGAAAACCGGAATTGAATTTCGTTTCTGCTGATGAGATTTCTTCGGAACGTTACCAAATGTTAATTGACAGTGTGAAAGCAGGGACATCCAATTCTGGTGAATTTAGAAGAATAAGTAAATCTGGTAGAGAACTTTGGATTACAGGGTCTTACAGTCCTATTTTTGATATGAATGGTGTTGTGTATAAAATTATACTTTTTGCACAATTCACTACCGAACAAAAAGAAAAAGAACTTGAATTGAAATCAAAAATCGATGCCATCAATAATTCTATTGGCTCCTTAGAGCTTGGCTTAGAGTTGAATGTGATTTCTGCTAATCCAATTTTCTTGAGTGATTTTGGGTATAAAAGAATGGAGTTAAGAGGAAAGAAATTAGATTTTGTACTTGAGCCTTCCTATTTCGCTTCTGATAAATTTACTACACTTTGGGAGTTAGTCAGTGATGATAATGTGATTTCACAAGAAATTACCATGTTAACCAAAGAAGGTAAAGTTAAACATTACATGGCTAATTTTAGTCCTAGCAAAAATCTAGAAGGACATATCCATAAAGTGTTGGTGCTGCTTTTTGATTTAACAGAACAATATTTATTGAGCCAACAATTAGACCTTTTACTTAAAGAAGCTCAAAGAGAAAATATTTTATTAGAATTAAAAGTCGAAACCAATAACGAAGATTTTACAGAAGAATTGGTTAGTTTATTAACTTCAATCGATATTCCTACAACAGATGTGTCTTTGTTGAAATTGTTGAAAGATAAAAATGTGCCCTATCTTAAAATTGATGAGCAAAAAACGATTACATCCATCAGTGATAACATGGCTCAACTGTTGTGCTACAAACAAGCGGAATGTATAGGTATTCCTTTGCTTTCAAGGTTAAAAAAAGATAGCGATAGCACAATGGCATCATTGGATATTATAAATGAGAATGCCTTAAGTCAATTTAAATTGCCTTTTGAAACAAAAGACGCCACCACTATTTTGATGAATGTATACATTGTTCCCATTAAAATGGAAACGGGCATAATTAATTATATGTTGATTATGTTAAATGAGGAACCCGATAATTCTAGTATATAGTTTGAGTAATTAAAAATAATAGCAATATAATAATACAAGGCATGGCAATGATAGAGGTTTCGGATGAGGAGTTGAGTTCTTTGGTGAGG
>JBIKPL010000490.1:0-2552 GCA_044357485.1 Cytophagales bacterium | reverse complement strand
TAGCAGTTGCTTATTCCGCAATTACTTCTGCTGATACTGTTTTAAGTGCATTTCAAAAGATTCAAGGCTTCTTTAATTCATTAAGTACCGTTGCCTTTTCTGGCAATTACAATGATTTGATTAATAAACCCACTATTCCAAGTGGTTCGGCTTTAGACAAATATTATTCCACAATCAATAGATGTTCGGTAACTGGTTCAACTACCTCATTAGGTACAGCTTGGATTATTCCTTTTACACCACTTGCGGATATGAGCATTACACAAATCGGTTGTTTGCTCACTAATGCAAATGCAACAGAGCGAGTTGATATGGCCATTTACAATTCAGCTTTGACAACGAATCTCGGTACTGCATTCTCCACCTTTAATTCTACTGGTGAAAAATTTGTAACACTGAGTACTGCGGTCAATTTAGTTGGGGGAACGCAAGTATACTTAGTACTTAAAGGAGATAATTTCGGAGCAAATAACTATGCTTATTCTTCATGCTTTAGCAATGCTCTAATTGCTCGTCAAATCAATCTCGGTGCTGGAGCCATTACAGGTTCTCTTGCTGGAGCTGGAGCAAGTACAGTTGTTCCTTTTATTTCAATCAAGTAAATCAATTCATATCTAAATCACTTCTATGGAAAACATCAGCAAACACATTACTTATGAACAAGGGACTTATAACAGTCACCATATTGATAATACTCCTAATGAAGCTCAATTAGCCAATATGAAATACTTAGGCGAACACTTTGATTTATTGTATGAAGCAATGAAGGCGAAGGTAAAAACTGGTATTCCAAAGTTCTTTTATATCACTTGCATGTTTAGAGGTAAGAAGGTAAATGCACTCACTGCAGGTGCATCATTAACAAGCCTTCATTTACAAGGTGAAGCCATTGATATTGATGCGGTAGACGGATCAGGGATTACCAATAAAATGACTTTTGATTACATCAAAGAGCATTTACCATTTACGGAACTTATTTGGGAATTTGGATCTGCTTATCCCAATGGTAATCCGGGATGGGTACATTATGGACTTGTAAAAGGTAGGGAAAATGAAAGGGTAGTTAAGATTGCAACCAAGGTTTTGAAAAAGGATGCAAAAGGGAATATTGTAAAAGACAAAAATGGTAATCCAGTTTACAAAATCGTTTACACACGTTTATAAACCCAATTGTAATGAGAAAAAATTACAGATTTATATGTGAATTTAGGAGACGGTTGTCGAAACCTTCCCCTAAGTTTTTTGCCAATCTTAGCAAAAAACTTAAAGCCGTGGCCGCAACACATTTAGCACTTGGTCTCGCCATTTTTGCCATTCAAGATCATCTGTACCCAATGGTAGTTGAGATTGGAAAAATGGCTTCTGTGGCTGGTACATTTGGTGGGTATATCGGTTCATTAATTGCAGACTTAACAAGTATAGATGATGGAAAATCAAACATCTGAGAGAGGCAAGGAATCTTCGATTAAAGAACAAATTCTTGAAGGGATTAAATTGATTGCAAGTATTTGTATTGTAGGTGGGTTAATTTATGCAGGTCTTTATTACGGAAAAAGTGATAAGGTATTAAGTAAAGAAGATACTAAGCTAGAATTTTTCCAAAAACAAAGTGAAGTACTGCAAAAGCATATTACTACCAATGACAGTATTTTATTTCATTTAATAAATGAGAATAAATCACTTAGAACAAAGTACGATAGTATTGTAAAGTTGTCACATCATAATTCTCCTAATTTCTTACCCATATTCTCAAAATGAAAAGCTTTATTTCAATTGTATTATATCTATTAGGAATGTTTACTTGTAAAGCACAGTGTGATTCAACTGCAATCAATCTAAGCGAAGACAAGGTCGTAGTATCAAAATCATGTTGGAATACCATAGCTTTTGAATATAATCGTTTAAAACAAGAATCTATAGAAGCTAAGATGTTGATTCGTTCTGACAGTATTCTAATTAGTGGTTTAAATCTAAAAATAGATCAACAAGATAGTTTGCTTGTTTTGAATAATTCAACCATTGATTGTTTAAAAGAAGAAAAACTAGAATTAGTCAAACTAAAGCCCAATAAGGGGCTTTGGTTTGGCTGCGGTTATACTACAGGTGTATTGTCAATAATTGCTTTAAAACTCGTCTTATGGTAAATGTATTTAACTCTAAAACATTAATCGCTTTACAAATAATAGCGAGTGTAATCGGCATTATTTGGATTAGCATTCAATTGTATGATTATTTTAAAAAGAAAGAGCAATCAGCCCCTAAATAAATCAGCCTGATTGCTATTCAATGAGAAAAAAATGGTTATGATTTTATCATTTTGATTATTTTTCAATACATTTGGTTAAAGTTTAGTACAAGGGAAAATTTGTTTTAAGCATTCTGTAACTCAAAATAATTAGTTTGATTATAGTTAAAATGCTACCTTTCTTACTACCTAAACAGACTAAAAAGCTTTATATCAAATATTTAAAAACCACTTGTAATCAGTAGGTCGTTGGTTCGATCCCGACAAGAGGCTCTGAAATTAAACCGCTTTAAATCAATGATTTGAA
>JBIKPL010000138.1:0-7281 GCA_044357485.1 Cytophagales bacterium | reverse complement strand
AATGAGCTCAAACAAAGCCTCTCCCGCTAACGCAAAGCGAATTAGCCAATCATTTCAATTAAATGAACAAACAATATGTATGTCTTTTACTTTCGAAAAAAGTCTAAGTTATGAAACTTTTACTGCCTACTCATTTTAAAAATATAAATTTACCATACAAAACTATCTTATTGATACATTATGACATGCGCATTTTACACATCTATTTAATATACCGGCACAGCTAACGCACGTCTGTGACGTGTGCCAGTAGCTAATATACAAATAATATGTGTCTTTTACTTTTCGAAAAAAGTCTAAGTCATAAAACTTATACTGCCTACTCATTTTAAAAATATAAATTTACCATACAAAACTATCTTATTGATAGATTATGACATACGCATTTTACACATTAATTTAATATACCGGCACACGTCGCAGACGTGCACTAGCGACAAAATAAGTTCACGCGCGCCAGCTGGGGACCCTACCAAAACTTCATAATATACTTTACAATCAATGCAACAATACCTATTCCTGTCCATATCCAACCTTTTAAATTAATCCTTTGCTTATTAAAAAGAGTATTTTCATCTAAGTTTTTTTTGTTTTTTTTTATCTCATTATACCCCTTTACACTTAATATCAATATAATTACAACCGTAAATTCTAACCCGTAGTTATATAAAAAACGAGCAATTAATAATTTCATCTCATGACTCATATTTTCAATTATTTTTTAGGATTTGATGAAGATTTAGAATCGTCTTGTAAAAGATTTTGTACTTCATTAACTATTGCTTTAGTGGATTCTTCAACTGCAATTCCAATAACAGAAGCAGCTTTTTTGGGAATACCTTTGGTTTCTGCATACGTTTCTGCAGCAAAACCAGCTGCTTCGCCAAAACCAGTTGTAATCGAACTATTAAAATCACCTTTTAATAATTGTCCACTAAATTCAGTAGCACCTCCTGCTAAATCCAATGCTGCCCCAGTAGTAAAAGTGGTAGCTGCTGTTGCTGTTGCAGCAACACAAACAATAGGGTCGTCACTTAATAGTGCTACACTTGTTGATGCCGTACCAAATGCCATCATTGCTTTTCCTCCATTTTGCATTGCATTGCCTGAAAACTCTAAAGCTTTCCCTGCATCTTTTCGTGCACTTGCTCTACCGTTGGTTCCTTCATAATGATCAGTTTTAGCTGATGAACCTTTAGCATTAGTAAATCCTCTATCCATAGCTTCAAGTTTCTGCACTACAAAATTAGATAAACTAGAAGTCCCATTCTTTACCATTTTGTTAATATCTGAGGAGGTCGTTTTTAAAACCTTAGCTGTTTCTAAACTTTGATAAGGAGTTTGCCACTCTAACCCATCTAAATCTATTCCATCAATTGGTCGGTTACTAGCAAATTGATAGGGGGTTAATTGTGGATAAGATCTCGCCAACGGATCCACACTCAAGAACTTCGCTAGCGCAGGGTTATAAATCCTGAAACCATAATCTTGCGTTGGGCCGTTTCCACCCATACCTTCTGCATCGTTTTCTTTCCCATTAAAGCCATATCTATATGCATCTGCACAAGCTTTTTCAACCCCATACAAACCTCCTCGCACAACTTTTAAAGCCGTGTAAGTTTCTCTGTATGTAAGTTTTAGGCAACCCATTTATTTTTCTCTAGCGTGATATTTTCAAAGATATAAAAAAACAATCGGACTTCTTTTTTTCAATTGAAAATTTCAGTTGAAAAAAAAGGTTCAATTCTAAAATTGTGCTAAGGTGCTGTTTTCCCCACGCTCAAAAAAGCACTGCGTATAATTTAGGCTTGCCGTCATGTGGCATTGCTTTAGCTTTTAATTATAATCTTCATCCATTTTTCACACGAACGGCAAGCCATCGAGCATTATTTCTTTATTGATATCCAAAACAGATTTAGTTGAAAAAATGATAAACGCTTCATATTTAAATGATTCAACCAAACGAAATTATTTACAGGGATATCAGGGGAGACTGAAGCAGTTGGGGTAGTAGCTTTTGACTAACTTATAAAACATGAATTTGAAAATGAAAAATTCTGCTTATATAAGAAATTAATATTTTAAAGATTTCTAATTCCAATTTGCATATTTTTAATATTATTGGATTTATCTGACCGTGTAAGTACTGAATATGTCAGCAATACGTTTGGTATTTCAGTTAGTACCTTTTCACTGTTTCAGACATACGTATGCAACACTACCATTGAGTTTAGGAACAGCTATTTATACTGTATCAAAAATGTTAGGTCATAGGGATTTGAAAACCACGCAAGTCTATGCCCAAATTATTGACCAAACAAAACGTGATACCACGAATAAAATTAAGTTGGATATGTAATAAAAATACTGAAAAGTGCTGATTTTTTATAATTGAATATGCTTTAAACAAAATTTTAATCTCAAAATGGAACGCTATATCTCCCAACTCTTAGCAGACATTGCTGCTGCAAGTCGCTCTGAAAACAATGCTACACCTGTAGCACAAGAAGAAACTTTTGAATCTTATATAGCAGAAGTTGAGCGCTATCTCAGTGGCGAAGGTGCTAAACCTCTTCGTCGAATTTTAGGTTTAGAAGAAATTCAATTCCCGCCCATCGAGCGTTTAACCGACCAACAAATGCTACACGTTATTTCAGCTTTTAAAAATTGTTTAGATAGTTGGAATGTGAGCTTAGAAATGCCAGAAAAACTGCCTATCTCACTTAAATATACACTTTATATAAGCACTTTAGCTAGCACAATTAATATTGTAAACAGTGGAACTATACATTTGGAAGCATGTACTTATTGCTCTGATAATTGTTTGCTTGGTGAATATTGCGAATGTAAAGAATTTGAAGACGACCATTCAGATGATATAAATGTCAACTTTCCTAATGATGGGGGATTGCCATTTTAATGTGAAAATAAATAGAAATTTATTGGGCTTAAAAGATTATTGTAACAAAATGCAATAGCTATAATTATAGAGAGCACCTAAATGTAGGAATTACTAGCTAATGAATGGACATTTCAAGAATAAAGCAAGAAATAATGAGACGAGCATTTAAAAGCGAAGTAGAAATATTATATTACCGGCCAAAATAGTACCAAGACAAAATTGACTAATACAACAAAATGAGTTTCATAGCGGAATATCTAAAGAAAAACACCCTACCTGAAGTAAAATCAAGAGGGGCGTCAATTCTTCGTGCCAAATCTTTTTATGTGGTCGATGAATCTATGACTCAACTCAAAGCTTTAGTGAATGCCAGCAATGGAAAAGACACTTATACCGTAACCATAAGTATTGCAAGTAATAATGACATTAAAACTACCTGTACTTGCCCCTATTCAGGAATGGGCATTTGTAAGCACAAAGTTGCCATGTTACTGTTTTTCGACAAAACAGAAAGTTCTGGCACTAATGTTAAATTAGAGAAACCTGTAACCTACAATCAAAAAGATACGCATATTCCATATCAACCACTCACATTTGAGTATATATTAGCCAATTCATCGACAGCCAATCATCATGTTGCGCAAGATTTTTATGCCAATTATCAATTCAATAACCATGTAAAGGTTACTAAAAAAGAAAAAAATCATTTCGATTGCGAAGTCAACTTGTGGTCTGGGAAAGCATTAGTAAAATTAGCTTTTAAGAATAATTTTTTTGATTCATCTTGTAATTGCAAAGACACGAAAGCGGCTCTGTGCGCACATAAAGTATTGGCTATTAAAGTATTAACAAATGATTTTCAAATACCTAATGCCTTACTTGAATTGCCATCACAAAATTTTAAAAAGGAATTTTTAGCAAAATCGTATGGATTAGAAAATGACATTAAAACTTTTGACCAATATTTTGATACCTCATTAGATTATAAAACAGGCGATTTAGTGGCGGTTCCTAAAATCAGTGGTTTACAGCCTATTCTAATGAAAGGCAATATGAATCAATTGTTCCAAAGAAATATCAATGACTCAACGCCAATTTTACATAAAGCAATCAGTACAAAAGATTTTACACATGCATTTTTCTTTGGAGAATCTCATGGTTATTCTCATAACTTGAATACTGACATCTTAATTGGTAAATTGAATTCGGCTAAAAAAACATTTGATTGTTATAGCTCAGAAAATGGTTATGAATCTCGGAATACTTGTCCGAGTGTAGAGAAGACTGACCATCAAATCAGTATTGCGAAAACCTTACGTCATTTATCAGAAGTAGACTTTAACTCAATATTTGATGTGCAGCATAGTAACCAATATGAAAACCTTTGCTTAACATACATTTTTGAAGAACTTAATAAAATCAAACCATTACTTCAAAATGAAATTATTTATGAAAGTTTTGATAGAGAATATTTTCAAAAATCAGGTGCTAAAAGAGTGTTTTTATCCCCCAATGACTATCAACTTATTTTCAATGTGAGTTATGAAAAACCATTTTATAGTCTTTCACCAATGGTGAATTTTGATGGGAAAAGTGAATTCGAATTAAGAAACCATTACATAATTTGTGGTAGTAATTTATACTTTTATAAAACGATTACTGATTTCCATATCCTAAATCAATTTGCAGAAACGCCTAAAATTTTAGTGCATGAAAATGCCAAGAATGAATTTATTGAGAACTACATAAATCCTATTTCAAAATCATATCCTATTATTATGAATACGAAATCGCTTAACATAACCCAAAGCGAAGCGACAGGCTATACTCCTGTTATTTATTTAGGTGAATCAGGCAATTTCATGCTTATACAACCTGAAGCGAGGTACGATCAAAAAGAAGTTGAATTATTGTTGAATGAAAAAATATTGCTTCCCGAAGGAGATAATCATATTGACTATGAAAGAGATAAACTTGCTGAAAAGGCTACGATAGATTTTTTAACTGCTTTGCATCCCGATTTTGCTAAACAAATTCAACGGGGATATTTTTATGTCAAATTTGATGAAATGCTCAATAAAGGATGGTATTTTACATTTTTTGAAGCCTTAAAAGCACAAAATATTGAAGTATTCGGACTCGAAAAAATTAAAACAAAAAAGATTTATCCATATAAACCTACCGTCAATACCAAAATTTCATCGGGTATAGATTGGTTTGAAATCAATATGGAAGTGAGTTTTGGAGATCAACATATCAATTTAAAAGACATTCAAAAGGCTATTTTAAGAAAAGAAGATTATGTACAATTGGGCGATGGTTCTTTTGGCATCTTACCTGAAGAATGGCTTCAAAAATATACTGATTTATTCAAATCTGCTGATATTGATAAAAAAGGAGACTTTAAAATCTCAAAACTGCATTTCTCTTTGGTCGATGAAATGTTTGATTTAATAAACCACGAAGACATTTACAAAGAAATTTTCGAAAAGAAACAACGCTTAATATCTTTTGAGGAAATCAAAAAACCGTCCTTACCCAAAGGAATACAAGCTACTTTAAGACCTTACCAAGAAGCGGGCTACCATTGGCTTTCATTTTTAGACAGTTACAAATGGGGCGGTTGCCTTGCCGATGATATGGGACTTGGTAAAACCATTCAAATGATAACTTTTCTAAAAAGTGTAATAGACAATAAGCCCAAAGAAAGTAATTTAGTCATTGTGCCAACTTCACTGTTGTTCAACTGGGAAAGAGAACTTAACAAATTTGCACCTGATATTAAATACCTCATCAATAGTGGTGTGAATAGAATTAAGGACACCAAAGAATTAAAGAAATACCAGTTGATTATTACCACTTATGGATTAATTATTAATGATGTAGAAGAATTACAAAAGCTTAAATTCAATTATGTGGTTTTAGATGAATCTCAAGCCATTAAAAATCCTGTATCACAAAGATATAAAGCAGTTTGTCTGCTTAAATCAAACAATAGAATGGTGATGACTGGTACGCCTGTTGAAAACAATACTTTTGATTTATATGCTCAAATGTCGTTTATAAATCCGGGCTTATTAGGTAATTTAAACCATTTCAAAACCACTTTTTCTGACCCTATTGATAAGAATGGGGATGCAGAAGCTGCTGCAAGTTTACGTAGACTCATAAAACCCTTTATGTTGCGACGTACCAAAGAACAGGTTGCCACCGATCTTCCCGATAAAACAGAAGACATCATCATTTGTGAAATGGGTACTGAACAACGTAAAATTTATGATGCCTATAAAAACAACTATAAAGAGATGATCACAAAATCTATTGATAGCGATGGATTAGGGAAATCAAGTATGGTAGTTTTAGATGCTTTATTAAAACTGCGTCAAATTTGCAATTCACCTGCCTTAATTAAAGGCGCAATGCTATCTAACGAATCGGTAAAGATACAAGAATTGGTAAGGCATATTACGCAAAAAACAGGCAATCACAAGATTCTAATTTTTTCCCAATTTGTAGAAATGTTGGGTTTAATTAAAAAAGAAATTCAAAAAACTGGGGTTAAATTCGAATACCTCGATGGTTCTATTGCTTCCCATAAGCGTGAAGCAATAGTACAAAATTTTCAGCAAAACGATGAAATTAGAATTTTCTTAATTTCATTAAAGGCGGGTGGTGTTGGCCTCAACCTTACCGAAGCCGATTATGTCTATTTAGTCGACCCTTGGTGGAACCCTGCAGTGGAAGCGCAAGCCATTGATAGAACTCATCGTATTGGGCAAACCAAAAAAGTATTTGCTTATAAAATGATTTGCAAAGATACCATTGAAGAAAAAGTGTTATTGCTACAAGAAAAAAAGAAAAAAGTAGCCTCCGATATTATCTCTACCGAACAAAGTTTTTATAAACAACTTGAAAGAGAAGACATTATGGAATTGTTTGGATAGTAGAAATGTCCTTTAGGGTATCGGAAACTCAATGTTGGTGTACAGGAACATCTAAAAAACATAAATTCTCGCCGAAGTATCACGTTATTAAAAATGGAGGTTCTGCGTGCATATTTTTAAAGCTTTAAGCATTACGGAATTTCACAGGTGTTAAAGGGAAATATTGATTTAACCAAAGTGCAATAACAATTAATGCCACAAATTTAACACTTACATGAACCTAAAAACCTTAATCCTACACAAATTTGATATAAAACAAAAAAGACTTACCAATGCTGATAAGTCTTTTTAAAAAGTGGGCCCTGCTGGATTCGAACCAGCGACCCTCCCGTGAAAAACGGGATGCTCTCAACCAATTGAGTTAAGAGCAATTATTTTCAGCCTGCTTTTCCAAGATTTCACCTCTCGCTCTCTAGCATAAGCCAAACTTTTGTC
>JBIKPL010000489.1:0-2554 GCA_044357485.1 Cytophagales bacterium | reverse complement strand
TAAAAAGTACTGATCCAGAATCACAAAGAATTGGAGCGGTTGTAACTACCGGTTGGGCTGGGCTATGATTTACTACGGCGTTAATGGCTGTTTTTGCTGTTTCACAACCTAAATAAGTGAAAGAAACCGCATAAGCGGTAGTCTCGTATATCGTTGGCGTAGTATAATTAATGCCTGATCCTACAATATTATTATTGGTATCAAACCAGGTATAATCGCTTATTGGGGCTCCTTTTGTTCTTTCAATTAATGTAACAGCTAAATTGACTTTTCCTTCATTACAAACAGAATCGGCTGTTGCTAAGGGCGCACTGTAATTACATGGGGTAACTTCATTGCTAGCAACACTCTCAATACTTTGTGTAGAAACGCCATTGGCTATTACGGTAAAAGTATAGGCGGTACCATTGGTAAGGCCTGTGACAATGATATTGGTTGACAAGGTGTCTTTGGTAATGCCCTCAGGATAGGACGTAACACGAAATGACGTAATGTATTCGCTGCTATTTGTGGTATCAAAACTGATTGTTGCTTGACCATTGTGTGCAATAGCCGTAACATTAATTGGCGTAGCAGGTATTGCTGGTGGGGCGGCAAAAGCCAAAGTGCTCAATAGAACCGAAAAGGTAATGGCAAATGAAATGAGTGCTTTTTTCATATTCAATGGTTTGATGAACTGTTGTATACCGATTTAAGTGTGATTAGGTTGCAATAAGGGTTGATTTGCTGCTTATTGAGTTTTTTTTTATCGATGTTGGATTGCAAATAGATGAATAAAAAAATCCCTCTCCCTACGTTGCCGTAAGAAGAGGGATTTTTAACTATGTCGTTCTGATTAAAGAAGTTGCACGTTAACAGCGTTTAAGCCTTTTTTGCCTCTTTCAACATCATACTTAACTTGATCATTTTCTCTTACTTGATCGATAAGACCTGATGAGTGAACGAAGATGTCTTCAGAAGAATCTTCTGGTTTAATGAACCCAAATCCTTTTGAGTCATTGAAGAATTTAATTGTACCTTTTTGCATTATATTATTTATATGAAAGCAATCTAGGCATTAAATTTTATAATCCTACTATAAACAAGGTAAATAATTTTAATTAATTATTTTTTATTGCTTATCTTTTTGGTTTTCAGTTATTTGTATTGTTAAAATTATTAGGGAGGAAAACGCTTTAAATTTGGTTTTCAACAAGATGTCGCTTATCGTAGGGCTAAAGTTGCTCTTGGAGTTATAAATGCCCCTGCAATTATTCCACTGAAAAAAAATATGGTGAGTCATGTTTTATTTTAAATATTTATATTAGTATTGTGTCATATTGTTAGCGTATTATTTTTTACGCCCTATTATTTAATAATTCATTTTTAAAATTTTAAACTTATAAGTCGATGAAACAGCATTCAAAAAAAAATCATTTGTGGAAAGGTATTCTATTTGCATTGGTATTTTCAATGATTTCCTCCGGATTGTATGCCCAACAAAAAAAGGGGTCATCTCCAAAGACCGCTTGGGTATTACTTAAAACGCAAGCTAACGTTTCACTGTATTACCAGTCCAAAAAATGCCATGACGAAACGGTTATTTTAGTCCGTATTGTAAATGCCAATGCGCATAATGGATTGGTGTCTTGGTCTCTTTGGGGAGAGGAAATGGTAAATCAATATGCAGTAGTAGCCCATGATGATATTGCAGGTTCTTGCCCAAATGCGCTACAAAAAGATTCTAATTTTGATTTGGTAGCGTATATTCCGGCCCACAAGTCAATCAAAGACTTGAGCGCAAATTTTAAAATTGACTAAATTTTTTACTACATTTTTAATTTATCAATCAATTATGAAAACGAGAAACCATTGGCAACCGCTCATGAAGCAATGTTGTCTGTTTTTAATGTGTTTATTTTTAGTGTCTGTCATGAAGGCACAAAGTACCTTTTTTAATTATACTGGTTTTCTACAGTTTTATACTGTCCCTCCGGATGTTACCTCCTTGGTAATAGAAACCTTAGGTGCGCAAGGGAAATCTGCTCAACCCGGCTATGTGGGTGGTTTTGGCGCCAGAATGAAAGGGACTTTTTCGGTTAGTCCTGGAGAACAATTACTTGTTTTAATTGGGGGACAAGGGACTTGGCCCGGTTACGGAAGTGGCGGTGGTGGAGGAGGTACTTTTGTCGTTAAAATAGACCCAAGTGCGCCCGATGTGATCCTTGCAGGGCCGTATGCAGGTACCAAAGTGCGCCCATTGATTATTGCTGGAGGCGGTGGCGGTACCCGTGCGGCGGCGGCTGCAAATGGGAATCCTGGTGTTTTTACGATTAATGCGACCACAGGTTCATGTGCTAATCTTACTGGAGGAGGGTTGCCAAGTGCCAGTATTCCTGGTACAGGTGGTGCTGCCCCATGTGTAAGTTGGGGTTCTGGTGGTGGAGGTTTCAGAGGTGATGGCGCCAATGATGCCTATTTAGGTACCGGTGGCTTAAGTTTTTTAAATGGTGGATTAGGTGGTGCCATGAATTGTGGTAGTGGCGGTGTTTTTGGCGGTTATGGTGGCGGTGGA
>JBIKPL010000137.1:0-7285 GCA_044357485.1 Cytophagales bacterium | reverse complement strand
ACATCTGTATGCGAAGCCCTATTGGCGGGAGCAATGGAAACAAAAATGGTGACCGTAACAATTAATAAACTTGTAAACACAAAATCAACAACCCTCATATCTACCGGATAAGCATCTACGACGGCCGTTTCCATGCCCATGGAGACAAATCCAAATTGTTTTTGCAAAAAACAAATGGTGAATCCCAATACCAATCCTAAAATGGCGCCACTAAAAGCTATAATTGCCCCTTCGGTTAAAAACATTTTTTTAATAAAAGTAGGGCTGGCTCCTAAAGCCATCAACACGCTAATATCTTTTTGTTTATCAATCACCAACATCGAAAGAGAAAAGAAAATATTGATGGAAGCTACGGCCAAAATCAATGAAAAGGTGAGGTACACAAACAGTTTTTCAATTTTAACGGCCTTTATTAAAGAAGCATGTTGCTCTTCGGCATTTTGAACATTAAATTTACGCCCCAACACTTCTTTTATACGTTGTTGAACCGCCACAATTTCGGTTTTGCTTTGGGCTTTCACTTCTATGGTGGTAATTTTATCTTTGTATTCTAAAAGGCGACGCGCAAAATCAATAGGCACAAAAATATAATGGTCGTCGTATTGTTTTTCGATGGCAAAGACGCCTTCAGGCATAATCATATCACGATTAAACGCCGTTTCTGGATTTAAACTGGCATTTCTGGTAATTCTAGGATACCACAATTGCAAAGGATAAATTCTATTTTGAATATTGATATTGAGGTGATTTTGAATTCCTCTTCCAATGACCGCAAACTCTTTTTTCCCTTTAGATAGCATAAAATTGCCATCTACAATCATAGAATCGATGTTGTTTTGATGTTTAAAGTTTTCCGAAACCCCTTTGATTTTCACCACCAATTGTTTGTCTTGGTAACGAAGCAAAGCATTATCTTCAATCACTTCCGTTACATAGGCTACGCCTTCAATATTTTTTAATGTATTGACAAAAGCATCGTTCACACGAAATGATTTTCCTTCAACTGCGGTGATTTTAATATTCGGATCAAAAGTACTGTAAAGCTCTTTGATTAATCCTTCTAAACCATTAAAAACAGACAAAACCACAATTAAAGCCATTGTTCCAACCGCTACGCAAAGCATAGAGATGATAGAAATGACATTAATAAAGCTTCGTTTCTTTTTAGAAACAAAATACCTTCGGGCTATAAAAAGTGATGTGTTCAAAATTATTTATCTAATTTGTCGTAATCATTTTCATCCACAGGCGTGGTTGGAGGAATATGCAAGTCTTTGAAAACACCATCCATTTTCATGGCATAATCCACACTTTCATCAAGGAAAAAAACAAGTTGAGGAATAATTCTCGCTTGGTGTCTAATTTTTACACCTAAAGTTTGACGAATAATTTTGGTTTGTGTTCTTACTTCTTTCAACAAAGCCTCTTTGTCGGGCACCATCATAAAGCTCAAATACACTTTTGCTACGCCAAGGTCTGGGCTAATTTCTACCCTACTCACTGTAATAAAGGCACTTCCGAACATACCTTTGGTATCTCGAAGAAATATTTCACCAAGGTCGCGTTGAATTAACCTTGCAAATTTTTGTTGTCTTTTGCTATCCATAATTATTAATGCAAATATTATATTAATTTCGCACAATTTTCTACTTAATTAGCTTTTAATTAGGGACAATATAGCATACATGGAAATATTAGTACTTGATTTTACTTTTATAGGCATTCATACGCTAATTCAAAAATAGAATTTGTAAATTGCTTCACCCAAAATTCAGGAAATTGAAATGAGTCATTGCCTTCACAAAGGATACTCTCGCAGCTATGGTAAGATTTTTAAGAACAAATGATCCCTTTAGAATTATCGGACTCCTATTTATTTTAGGAATCTGTAGACTACCGCTATTTATTTATCAAATTCCATTATCAATTCAGGAGTTAAATTGGATGATTTTGGGCGAAAAATTATCCAAAGGCTTTTTACTTTACCAAGATATTTGGGAAAACACCGCACCCTTATCGGCCGTCACATATTCCCTCATGCATCTCTCTTTTGGGAAGTCACAATTGGCTTACCAAATCATTGCCTTGGTATTTACTTTTGGTCAGGCGATGTTTTTTAATTATATCTGCCGTAAAAACGATTTGTTTAATGAAAAATCATACTTACCTGCCGCCATTTATTTAATTTTAATGCACCTATTTTTCGATTTCTTCACCTTATCACCCGTACTATTGGCGGCTACCTTTTTACTATTTGCCATTGACAATGTTTTGTACCATATCAAACAAGAAACAAGCGATACCGGAATTTTTAATACGGGCTTTTATATCAGTTTAGCCTCTTTATTTTATTTACCATGTACCTTATTTATTCTGTTTCCAATGTTTGCCTTTTTATTGTTTAGCAGAACTTCTTTCAGGCAATATTTAGTATTATTGATTGGATACGGCTTCCCTACGGGCTTAACCTTATTGTTTTTTTATTGGTATGATATTCAAGGAGCGTTTATGACGAATTTTGTATTTTCGTATATTTACTTACAACCAGAAAGCATTTATGCGGCACCAGTATTTATGGTGATTTTAATTGTGCCTTTAAGCTTTGTACTGATGGCTATTTTGGGACTAATTGGTTCTAACAAACACATCAATTACCAAGTGGTGTGTCAACAATTAATGTTCTTTTGGATTATTTTATCCTTGGCGTTTTTTACCTTTTCTGAAAAAAAAGGCGCCTATCAATTGATTCCTGCTATACCTGCGATGACATTTTTTATAACCCATTATTTGATGATGGTCAAGAAAAAATTCATCGCTGAATTGGCCTTCATTGGCCTCACCCTCAGCACCCTTTATGTCACCTACGACTCACTTTATGGCGGAATATTAGAACATACCATTATCAATACCAACGAAACATTTGTCAAAAACTACCAATATGACCATTTGCTTAGAAATGCCAAAATTGTAGTTTTCGGACCAAACCACAGTGTATTTAGGTACAATTCATTAGCAACCCCCTACCTCAACTGGGGCTTAGCAGAAAACCACTTTGGCAACCTCGACAGTTATAATAATGTAGTGGGCATTTATGAAAACTTCAAAAAAGACATGCCCGATTATATCATAGATGAAGAAGGGATTGCGGAAAAAGTTTTTGAAAGAATTCCGCAATTGGCAGAAGCCTACGAACTGTCAGATTATGAAAACATTTATGTTAGAAAAGGTTTTAAAAAATAATGCGTTAACACCATTGGTGTACAATATTTCAACAATTGAAGATGGAAAATAAAATGTTAAGCTTGTTACAATCGTTGATTGGAAGCGATATGAGTAAAAGTCCTTCTCCACTTGGCAGTTGGCTCAATGGCGTGGTGATTGCTGCTGAAAAAGGAATGTTTGCCGTGGAGTTTACAGTAAGAGCAGAAATGCTCAATCCTGCCCAAATATTGCACGGAGGAGCCCTTACCGCCATGATGGATGAGGTAATGGGGATCAGTGTCGCCACTTTAGGGACTGAAAGTTTTTACAGCACCATTAATATTCAAGTTGATTTTTTATCGGCCTGCCTCTTAGGAGAAAAAATTTTAGTAAAAAGTGAAGTGATGAGAGCAGGAAAAACCATTATCAATACCGCCTGCACAGTCACTAAATCAGATGGCAAATTAGTCGCCCGTGGAGGCTCAAATTTATTACGAAAATAAAAGATTGGTGCCTTCCCGAATAGCGAAGGCACCAACTGCACTATTATTCCAAGAATGACCCTAAAATAGAACTTTGTTCTTTTCCTGCATTGGTGCCCGAAGGTCTCAATGCTTGAATTAATTTATCGATAGGCATAGATTGCAACCATACCCGGCCTCTGCCCGAAAGTGTAGCCAAAAACATCCCTTCTCCTCCAAAAAACATCGATTTTAAATTCCCTGCTTTCTGAATATCCATGTCTATTTGAGGTTCAAAGGCCACAATACAACCAGTATCTACGCGTAGCGTTTCATTGTCTAAATACCGTTCAATAACAGTACCTGCAGCATGCATAAACAACATGCCATCGCCTTCTATTCTTTGTAAAATAAATCCTTCGCCTCCTAAAAAGCCAGCCCCTAATTTACGGTTCATCGCCATCGACATTTTAGTACCTTTAGCAGCACACAAAAAGCCATCTTTTTGCACCAACAAACAATGATTAACAGCCCTTAAATCAACAGGAATAATGGTACCAGGGTAAGGGGAAGAAAATGCAACCCTTCTTTTCTGATTGCCATAGTTGGTAAAATGTGTAATAAACAAAGATTCACCGGTTATTAATCGAGAGCCGGCAGACAATAATTTTCCAAAAAAACCTTGGTTTGGATTACTCCCATCACCCATTTTGGCTTCGAAAGCAATATTATCTTCCATATACAACATGGCACCTGCTTCCGCAATGATGGTTTCGTTAGGATCAAGTTCCACTTCCACTATTTGAATACCTTCTCCAATAATTTTATAATCTACTTCGTGAGAATTCATAGTATTTGAATTTTTAATTGGGATAATACGATTTTAAATATGACTAATGAATCAGTGATGTGATGGCTTTAAAAGAACGCGTAATTGCAGGATTTATTTCAACCTGATTTTCGCCCTTTGCTATTTCTTTGTGAACCTGTGTGATTCGGTCTTCCAACTTGGGATGTGTCAATAAAACACCTGGTATAGCCTCGGCATGGTCTTGTGTTTTTAGCAATTGAAACAATTCAATCATTCCCATAGGATTCATTTTATTATGCTGAAGGATTGCCAAAGCAAACATGTCAGATTCTGTTTCGTTGGCACGAGAATAAGACAAATCGTGCAAATCTGCAATCTTCGCCAATAAGGTACCCGAAGCCCCATTAAAATCACCCAAAATCATGCTCAAAAAAAGATAAAAAGAAGTATTCTTCAAGATTGCCTTCAAGGCATGACGTTCTTGAATATGCCCTGTCTCATGCCCCAGCAAAGCCACCAAAGCTTCGGGTGTTTTAATTTTGGTAAGCAAAGCTTTATATACCACAATATTTCCACCAGGCAAAGCAAATGCATTCATGGTGGTTCCTTCCACCACCAATATCTTTATTTTATAAGTGGTATTGGTGTGAACATGGGCATAAAAATCGTTGGTCAATTGAGACGAAAGAGAATCTATTTTCAAGTGCTGTTGTTGCAATACTTGTTTGGTCAATAAATCACCAAGTTCGACTTCCGTTTTTTGAGGCACAACATACACCAATGCACTTGCCATTTTCCAAAACAAAAACCAAACAGACACCGCTATTAAAACACTGAATCCAGCTATTAAAGGCCATTTATAGTGCCTCAATGCTTTGTTTGTAACAGACAAATAAGGCGCAAATCGATAAGCCGCCTTCACCTCCTTTAAAAAATCAAAAGGTAGTTCAAGATACTGATCACCATACACAAGCTTCACCTGGGTTGGCGAGTCAGGTAATTTTTCTAGGCTAATTTTTTCATGTGGCCAATAAACAGTATTAAGCACAACACCTTCATAATCAATAAAATCTATCCCTACAAATCGTTGGGTCGCATGCACTTTTACCGGTACCAAGGTATTGGCTTGTGCATCATAATATTTCCCCGAAAAAAATGACAACATAAAAATTATTCTGTTACAAATAGACGACTGATTAATTCAAAAAATTCCGCTACTTCTTCTTTATCGGTATCCCAGTCGTAACGATTGGCATAATTGTCGAGCAACATATTAATGGCTTCGTTATAACTGTTACAAGTTCCTATTTTTTCTAAGGTCTCTTGAAACACTTTACTTTCCCCTTTGAACAATTCATTTACAAACATGAATTTTTGGTTAATGGTAATCATGCTTTTCAAATCAATGCCTTTGTTTTGGTTGGCATGTTCAAGTACCGTCAATTTTTTAGCAGATGATTTCAATAAATCATTTAAAGAAGCTTTTTCTTCTTTGGTATTGTCCTCAACCGATTCTAATACAGTCGATTCCACGAGTTCCACTTTATCAGGTTCGGTAATCACAATTTCCATAATTACCTCAGTAACTTCTTTTTGAACTTCAGGAGCAGCAATTTCCAATTCAGGCATTTCTTCTTCTTCCACCGCAGGGGCTTCATACCTTAGGGGTTCATAAACAGGCTTCTCAACAATATTTTCAGCTACGGGAGTGTCAGTCACTTCCTCAATATTTGCTACCGCATTTGACCCTATTGATTCATCAATTAGAGGAGCCGCTTGGGATTGATATTCCTCTTGCAGGGGTTCATGTTTCAAAACAGGCGCAGGAATTTCAATGATAGGAATCTCAATTTTTGGAGAAGGTTTAAACATAAACACCAGTTGCTCTAAAGTAACAGGCTCCAATTTATTGATTTCTGCAATTATTTCTGCTGCATCATGCATCTCCGAAGCAACTTCTTTGTACGATTCGTTTAAATAATCTAAAGCATAAGAAAGTGGCGTACTACTTAAATTATGTTTTTCAATTTTGCGAATAAAGGTATCGGTAATTGTTTTATTGATTCGTAAAAATTTAACCCGCTCTTTGAATTCATTCATTTGAATAATGGGCGTCTCAAAAGAAAAATAATTTTCTTTTAAAAACAAATAAGGGGCTAGGGTTAAACACAATGCATTGGCAACCGCATTTCTAAACAAAGGATCAAAGTCTGAGCGTCTGATGGAAATATGCTTAGACAATACATTCATAAAAGTCTTCAAGGCACCATTTACCTCTGCATGCTCGAAATCAAAATAAGGACTTTTTAATTTAGAGGTTTCTTCTTTCCATTTATCAAACAAATTACTGATTACAAACAAGTTAATTTGTTCAATTGGGGTATAATTCAATATTTGACTTCCTGAAATAACTAAGTTTTTCTGAAAAAAATCATCCGATAGCTTTTTGGTAATTTTAACACTGTAAGATTCTATCGCCGCTTGGTTTAATTTGTTTTCCATACTAAATATTGTGTGATTGCCTTTAGGCGTGTTTAACGCATCGAATGGTAAATTAGTTATATAGATTTAAAATTAACAGTGAATTAAATTAAAAATTCAACATTTCATTAAATAAAATACCATAAGGTACTTTTCCAATATAATATATCATTTAATGGCACAGAAACAACCTTTACACATTACTTAAGCAGTATTCGACTTCATGGTATTTACAGAAAGTAGGTTAAAAAAGCACTTCAAAAAAAACACAGATGTAACCCTTTTAAAGTATACCGTTAGGAGTATTCTCTAATTCACACAATATGCTATT